>CACZSE010000091.1 GCA_902783735.1 uncultured Lachnospiraceae bacterium | reverse complement strand
TAAAGATGCTCGTTAGTATTGACGCGGGGTGGAGCAGTCTGGAAGCTCGTCGGGCTCATAACCCGAAGGTCGCAGGTTCAAATCCTGCCCCCGCTATTTCTAAGATTTTATTTGATAAGCCCAGATAGCTCAGTTGGTAGAGCAGAGGACTGAAAATCCTCGTGTCACTGGTTCGATTCCGGTTCTGGGCACTGATTTTAAGACATCTGAAAGATGTCTTATTTTTTTGTTGAAAATCCTGACCTTGACTGATATTATTATTCACATATACTTTTTTGAGAGAGAATGCCATGAAAAGAAATATACGAAGAATGATCGGTTACTATAAACCATATATGAGAACCTTTTTAACAGATATGTTCTTAGCTTTTGTCGATTCGATCATTGCCTTGATCATACCCCTGGCTGTCAGATATATAACATCAAATATCATAGACATAAAAAGCGAGGGTTCTGTCAACAGGATCATCTTTATTGGAATTATTCTTATCGGACTTGTTCTGATTCAATTCGGAGCACGCTTTTACATTACGAATATCGGACATGTTATGGGTGCAAAGATGGAATATGATATGCGTTCTGAGATATTCGAGCATTATCAAAAGCTTTCCTTTTCATTTTTTGATGAACAAAAGGTAGGACAGCTTATGAGCAGGATCACAAGTGATCTGTTCGATATTTCCGAACTTCTTCATCATGGGCCGGAAAATCTTGCAATCTCATTTGTCAGGATAATCGGTGCTTTTGTCATTCTTTCCGGAATCAGCGTAAGACTTACGGTTGCGGCATTTATTCTTGTACCTGTAATGTTTGTTTACGCCTATTTTTTAAACAGAAGGATGAAAAGAGCCTTCAGAGAGAACAGAGCAAAGATCGCTGATATTAATACTCAGATCGAGGATAATCTGTCCGGTATCAGAGTTGTAAAATCATTTGCCAATGAAGATATAGAAAAAGAAAAATTTAAGGAGGGAAATGACGGATTTCTGAACGCAAAAAAGAACAGCTATTTTTACATGGGATTTTATCATTCCGGAATGAATGCTTTTACCATGTTGATAAATATTATAGTTATAATGGCGGGAGGAGTGATGCTTTTTAAAGATCTGGTAAATGTACCTGATTTTATAGCATTTCTTTTATACATCAATATTTTTACGGATCCTGTCAGAACACTTATTGATTTTACGGAACAGTTTCAGAATGGTTATTCCGGTTTTGAGAGATTTGTTGAGATAATTGAGACTGAACCGGATATAAAGGATTCCCCCGATGCAGTTGAATTAAATGATGTTAAAGGTGATATTGAATTTGAGGATGTGTCTTTTAAATATAAGGATACGGCTCACAGAGTCTTAAGACATATCAATTTAAAAGTGCATGCAGGAGAATATGTTGCTCTGGTAGGCTCTTCGGGAGGCGGAAAAACAACTCTTTGCAGTCTTATACCGAGATTTTATGATGTTACAAAAGGACGTATCCTGATCGACGGCAAGGATATAAGGGATATTAAGCTAAAAAGTCTTCGTAACAACATCGGCATTGTGCAGCAGGATGTATATCTTTTTGTCGGAACTGTGTATGATAATATAAGATATGGAAGACCTGATGCAACTCGTGAGCAGATAATAGAAGCTGCTAAGAACGCTAATGCGCATGAGTTCATTATGGGATTACCAAACGGCTATGACACGGATATCGGTCAAAGGGGTATAAAGCTTTCCGGAGGACAGAAGCAGCGAATATCTATCGCCAGGGTATTTTTAAAAAATCCTCCAATTCTGATATTTGACGAGGCAACCAGTGCACTTGACAATGAGAGTGAGAATATAGTTAAAGAATCCTTGGAAAAACTGGCAAAGAACAGAACTACATTTGTTATAGCACACAGACTTACGACTATAAAAAATGCCGAAAGGATTTTAGTCCTGACGGAAAATGGTATCGAAGAGAGCGGGACTCACGACGAATTGATCAAAAAAGACGGAGTCTATGCTCAGCTTTATAAATGGAATGGATGATATGATGGGATTATTTGGGAAAAACAGAGACTCAGAGGACGAAAAACTAAGAAAACTGATCGATTATGACCCTGAAACACAGTATGCGGTCATAAGGAGTTCTATTTGTACAGGTGAAAAAGTAGCAGGATTTAAGAATAGAAAAGATGGGCATTTTGTTGAAGTAATGCTTATCAGAACGTCTCAGGATGAGGAAAGATTCAAAAGAGTATTTGACTTGAATGATATAAAAGTTGAATATTAAAAAGGATCGGATGTGTTATAATGTACAAATGACAAATCAGTTTCATACTGAACTATGATACGAGTTATATAACAGCCGGGATGATCATAAAAGATATCAGAAAGGATATGTGGAATATGAACGAAAACATTATCAAAAGAAATGAGCTGTTGTCAGAAAAAGTGATCAAAGGACTGGAATCACGTAATATGACTGGGTATTATGCCCCTACTTGTGAAGAAGCTTTGAAAAAGGCTCTTGAGCTGATACCCGAAGGTTCGTCTGTCGCTATGGGTGGTGCGATGAGTGCACATGAGATAGGATTGGTAGATGCCATAAAAAATGGTAATTACAGTTTTATTGACAGAGATAAGGCTGAAGATAAGCGTGCCGCAATGCTTGCAGCATATGATTCCGATTATTTCCTTTCAAGTGTCAATGCTATGACCGATGATGGGGTACTCGTAAATATTGACGGCAATTCAAATCGTGTTTCTGCCATTGCACAGGGTCCCAAGCATGTTTTATTTATAGTAGGAATGAACAAAGTGTGTTCTGACATCGATGCAGCCATGAAGCGTGCCAGGAATGTTGCAGCTCCTATAAATGCCCAGAGGTTCGGATTATCTACTCCATGTTCAAAAACAGGTGCTTGCTTTAATTGTAAATCACCGGATACCATATGCTGTCAGTTTCTTATTACCAGGTTCTCAAGACATACCGACAGGATTCATGTGATCCTGGTAGGAGAAGATTTGGGATTTTAAATAGGGAGAAGGGGAAAAATGAGCATAGAATTCCATTGTCCGTCATGCAATAAAAAGCTGTTTTCCTATGAGGCAAGGGTAAGAAAGTACGGAAAGCTTACAAAGGAATGTAAAAAATGCGGAGCTACCTATATCGATCCACGATGTCATGAACTGGCAATCGACGGAATACCGCAGGATGAGTTTGGCGTGGTACAGTACATACTGGCAATAGTTATCGGGATTCTCATAGCGTGGAGAGGTGTCCACATGTTTGGGATGCATCAGTTAGGCGTTGCAAATGAGATACAGTGGTTTTTACCGACTGTTTTTATTCTGATCGGTATAGCAGCTGTCATTGGCGGTATTTATGAGATCATAGCTATAAAGACGGGTATAAAGAAAAAGAAATTCGATAAGATGTATGAAGAGTCCAAGGCAAGGATGAGAGATTCATCATATATATATACACTGGAAAAACTGGGATATAATATTCCGGAAGAATACAGGATGTTTTAGGAGAAGGACATGAAGGAGATATTAAAAAAGCTGTTTCTGATACTGTTGGCAGTATTTTTTATCGGATATCTGTTAGTTACGGCTGTTTTGGATCTGACCAATAAAAAGGATATCCATACCATTAATGCAGACGGAGCGGTAGAGATCTTAGAGGTTGAGCATTCTATAAACGGTCTGATCCCTGTAGGAAAGGATCATTACTATTTAGGTATAGACGAAGAGACCATGGATGCCTGCTATATAAAAGCATCAAAAGGATGGTATAAAAAGAACTTTGATGAAACCGGACATGCAAAGATCAGCGGGGGACTGGACATAACATCACTGTCCAAGGAAGTAAGTGACTTTGATGTGGAACAGGAACTGATAAACAGATCATATGCATATGAAGGCGTAAACTATATAATATCTCCCGATCATTGTCTGGTATTGTCATATAAAATTGACGCCATCATGAAGCTGGCACTCTTAGCGTTTTCCGTAGTACTGGTGGTGACCGGATATATATTGTTTAAAGATGATAAGACAATGAGCAGGATAAGTGCCAAGATATTCTTAGTTGCGATGATAGCGGATCTAGTTTTGTTATTAAGGGTTATAATGTAATATGAGAAAAATCGCTGTAGTTTTTCCGGGAGTCGGATATACCAAGGACAGACCGCTTTTGTATTATGCCGGTAAAATAGCCGGATCCCATGGTTATGAACTGGTTCATATGGATTTCTCGGGCATAAAATGGAGTAAGGAACAACTGAAGGATAAGGATTTCTTACTAAAGACCCTGGATCATTGCTTGGAAAGAGCAAATACCGCATTGGCAAATACGGATCTGTCCGATAGCGTAAGTGTTTTGTTTATATCAAAAAGCATAGGAACGGTAGTTGCAACGGCATATGCAAAACAATATGGGATCAATGCAAAACAGATATGTTTTACCCCCTTGGAGTTTATTGATAGATTTGCAGAAGAAAAGAACGGACTTATTTTTTACGGAAGTTCTGATCCGTATGCAGATCCGGATGTAATAGCAAAGATCTGCTGTGAAAAACATCTCACGGTCTACAGAATAGCAGATGCAGATCATTCCCTTGAGACAGGGGATGTCATAAAGGATATATCAAATCTGGAATTTGTTATGAGTAAGGTTAAAGAATTTATAAATATTTTATAATTTAAGGGGCGTAAGCCCCTTGATTTTATTTTAAAAGGGGACTATAACACTTTGTAGAACGAGATAAACGAAACGCCAACTGAATATTGACATTCCGCGAACTTCCCTGTTCTCAATTTTTGAAACTAACGGAGGAAAAGACAAATGACTACTTTGAAAGTACAAAAAAGAGACATG
>CACZSE010000090.1 GCA_902783735.1 uncultured Lachnospiraceae bacterium | reverse complement strand
TGTATGACCTACCATGTCACCGTTGGGGAAGTTGCAGCGGATAAATCCGTATTTATGGCTCTTCATTGCATCCATTACACAGTCAGCCACCTCTGTAGCCTTCATCCAGGGTGCTTCGTCAAATGAACGAACATCCGAAGGTATCTCACAGTAGTCTTCAAGTTCTTCAGAAACCTTTCCTGAACGGTTGCCGTTCCAGAAATATGTTACATGACCGTACTTCTGAGTTTCCGAAACCGCATATTCCTTTATGTTGTTCTCAACTAAAAGCTCTGTCAGAGTATCCTTTATCTGAGGAGGATTTACAAGATAGTGATGAGGTATCTTTAAATCTCCGTCATATTCAAGCATGCCGGCATATTTAACATTCGGAATGGTTCCTCTGTCGATCTTATCAAATGAAGCGTCTCCGTCAAATGCCATAGAAAGCTCAAGTGCACGATCTCCACGGAAATTGAAAAGGATAACGCTGTCGCCGTCTTCCATGGCACCTACAGGCTTTCCGTCCTTAGCTATAACAAATGCTCCAAGATCCTGGTCGATAGCTCCGGTCTCATTTCTGAGTGTCTCGATAGCTTCTTTAGCACTTGCAAACTGACGTCCCTCACCGTGAACATGTACATCCCAGCCTGCCTTTACCATGGGCCAGTTAGCCTGATATCTGTCCATTGTGATGGTCATACGTCCGCCGCCTGATGCGATACGTCCGTCAAAGCTGTCATCATTTAACTCGGCAAGTGTGTTCTCAAGCTGATCTATATACTCAAGAGCACTGGTTGCCGGTACATCACGTCCGTCAAGAAGAGTATGTACTCTTACGCACTTAACACCTTCCTTCTTTGCTTCTTTAAGCATTGCAAGAAGATGGCTTATATTTGAATGTACATTTCCGTCAGACAAAAGTCCGATGAAATGTAAAGCTTTATTGTCTGCAACAACAGAACCAATAAGATCCTTCCATGTCTCGCTCTGATAGATAGAGCCTGACTCTATAGATTCATTAACAAGCTTGGCTCCCTGTGAGTAGATCTGACCGCAGCCGAGTGCATTGTGTCCTACTTCACTGTTTCCCATGTCATCATCACTGGGAAGTCCTACAGCTGTACCATGAGCCTTTATGGTCTGCCACGGGCATGTAGCCTTAAACTCATCAAGCGTAGGTGTATTGGCTCTCAAGACCATATTTCCGAGTTCTTCGGGAGTCTCTCCAACACCATCCATAACAACCAAAACAACAGGTTTATTCATATATTTACCTCCGTTAACCGATTAATCAACACTTTCTTGATTATAACATAAAAATCCGGACAATCAACTGCCGGATTTATTTATGTCTATATAATATCCCATCACATGTACTGCCTGTTGGAACTCTCCGTCTTCAATAAGTTTTTCCAGTTCATCCTTAGTGTATTTAACAACCTTCAAAAATTCCGTATCATCAAGATCCTGAGATGAGATCTTACGACAGTTTTCTGCTTTGAAGATGTGGGCATAGTTGTCAGATATTGTCGCATTTGACGGGATCGTTATGATATGTTTCCACTCATCGGATTCATATCCCGTTTCTTCTTTTAATTCTCTCTTTGCGGCATCCAATGCATCCTCCGCAGATGCGGGGCCCTTCTCGTCTCCGTATTCCTTCCCGTCACTTCTCTCGATACCGCCCGCAACGAATTCGTTGGTCACACATTTCAATCCCTGTCTGAACTGTCTTACGCATATGTGATCACCGTTTTCATCGGTGGCAATGACAACAACATAATCTCTTCTTGAATAGCTGTAATATGGTTCAAAGACCGTACCGTCCGGAAATCTGTACGCAGATTCTCTGAAATCTATCCATTTGTTCTGTATCAGATGTTTTCTGCTAACTTCCTCCCATATCAGTTCTTTGTCTGAATCGTTTATCTTATCTGTCATCGCGTTTGAATCTCCTCTTTTATTTTATATATCGTTTTACCCTCTTCGAGATCAAAAATGCAAGTGCCAGCTTTATAAGATCCGGAACTATAAACGGTATGACACACCACAAAAGTACGGTGACAAATCCTACTTCTCCGGTATCACGCATGTAAATATACATAAACCATACGCTTCCGAAAGCATAACATACAATAAGTCCGATTATAAGTGATATAACCTCGGCCAAAGAATTATTCTCGAAGAACTTTGAAGCACAGATATGAATGAGGCCCATAAATATAAATCCTATGATATAACCTCCTGTGCTTCCCAACAAGACACCCGGGCCACCGCTGAATCCGGCAAATACCGGAAGACCTACCAGTCCCAGAAGTATATATACTATAACAGAAAGTGTACCTCTTTTTCCACCCAGTAACAATAAAAGCAAAAAAACCGCAAATGTCTGCAGTGTAAACGGAACGGCTGTCGGTATGCTTATCCATGAGCATATTACTATAAGCGCTGCTCCTATCGCTATATAAACCAGATTAAGTGTCTTAAAATTTTGTCTGTTTTCCATGATGTCTCCTTTTTATATCTTATAATGTTTTCAACCTAAAGAAGATTATCATATGGCGAATATATTGTCAACGTATATTTATGTTGTGGTTGACATTCAATCAAAATAAAAACTGAGAACAGATCCATGCTCTCAGTCTTTTTTTCTTTCTTTAAACTCCTTCATGACATATTCCTCATCCATATACTCTTTTGAAAGAATATTGGTCATTATCCCGGCTATGAGTTCATTTTTTGATATTGCAGCCCGGCCCGGTTTAAACAGACTTGCTGCTTTTCTTTTTATATCTTCAGGGAATCCTTCAATATCGGAATCAAAGTTTATTCCTATGCCTGCCACCAGCCATTGAAGTGTGTCACTGTCAAATTCACTGCCCGCCTCTATAAGTATCCCGCAGATCTTCTTATCATCCGTATAAAGATCATTAATGCCTTTGATCCCGACCGGTATTCCGGTAAGCCTTTCAATAGCATCGCAGACAGATATACCCACATATGCCGTGATGATATCATTTTTCTTAAAAGGGATCTTTTTCGGATCAAGAATGATGCTCATGTACAGTCCGCCTTTCGGCGAAAAAAAAGCATGATCCTTTCTTCCTCTTCCACCTGTCTGAACAGGGGCGACTACCAGACTTCCGTGCTCAGCCCCTTTTATGGCAAGCTCCTTGGCTTTATTGTTAGTGGAATCCAATGAGTCAAATACATAAATATGATCGCTGACATCTTTCTTTAAATACGCCTCTATGCCCTGTTTTGAAATGATATCATTTCCCTGCGCCAGTTTATATCCTTTGTTGTTTACGGCTTCTATATCATAGCCTGTTTTTCGAAGCTCATTTACTGCCTTCCAGACCGCATTTCTGGATATCCCCAGGTTTTCTGCGATCTCTTCACCCGAAAGATATGTATCTTTATTCAGTTCAAGCAATGAAAGAACTCTTTCTACGGTTTTCATGGATATTTACTCCTTAGGACAGCCTTTAT
>CACZSE010000089.1 GCA_902783735.1 uncultured Lachnospiraceae bacterium | reverse complement strand
TCGTGATCGCTTACATTCTCAAGTATACGCTTTCCGCTCTCATACATGAGAATATAGTTATATTGCCTGTTCGATCCTATGAATCTTTCAAGTATCGAATAGTCTATACCTCTGTCCATTCCTCCGATGAGCAACGTTTTTGCATGTTTTAGGCTGGTCGCAGCGCTTATGGTCGCCTGAGGTATTGTCGATATGGAATCATCATAGTATTCCACGCCGTCAATGGTCGCTATGTGCTCAAGCCTGTGCGCAAGTCCTTTAAAGCTCTTTAATGCTTCCTTAACCTTTTGCGGATCGCATCCGTATCGCTCAACAGCTATCCTGTATACAAATTCCGCATTATATCTGTTATGATCACCCTCGATGCTAAGTTCATAGGCATGATCCTCTTTAGATGAAATCACTGTTTTTTTTGCGATGGTTGAAAATTCAGGAACATTGTCACCTACGTAAAGAAAGTCATCTTTATTCTGCCGGGTAGATATGTGAGTCTTTGCAGTAAAATACCTGTCCATAGTTCCGTAATAATCCAGGTGATCTTCATACAGATTCAGAAATACCGATATGTGTGGCGATACTGTAAGATGCGCCAGCTGATGACAGCTCAGTTCGTAAACCACAATGGTATCCCTGCTTATATGATCGAAATAATCAAGACAGGGAAGACCTATATTTCCCATTAGCAGTGTTTCATGTCCGCTGCATGCATTCAAAACAGTATATAAAAGACTGCTTGTTGTGCTCTTTCCCTTTGTCCCTGTTATTCCGATAGTCTGACTTCCGTATTCCTCCATGAATATCTGAGTCTGAGAGGTATATTTCGGATCATCCTCGTCCATCACAATACCGGGACTTTTAAAGATATAGTCGTAAAGGCTTTCATCTATATCTTCTCTTTTTCCCTCGAAAACTTCTACCGATAACGGGTCGCAGCATCTCTTTAAAAAGGCCTCTGTTGACTTTCCTTCGCGACCGTATCCCCAAATGAGTATTCTCTTTTGCTTAAATCTGTCTGTTACCGGCATTTTTAAACCTCTTCCTTTGATACTCTTACATCTCTAAGTGCAGCCCTGAGTTTGTTTTCAAACTTTTCGGGCACATGATGCTCATCGGACCATTCCATAAGAAGTTCATTAAGGTTATCGGCTGATCCGTCTATGAGATCGGCATATCTGTCGGTCAACAGACTTTTGCCTCCCATCATCCTGAAATGCTTCATGGCTGTCATAACTTCTCTTCTGGTCCCTACACACTCAAAAGGTTTATTCTCATCTATTCCGGTCAGTTCCCTAAAATCCTTATCCAGAGATTCCTTATCGAGCAGCTTTTGAGAAAAAATATCCTTAAGTTCCTCTTCGGTTAAAAAAGGACTGAGGATGATATATACAAATAAGCACTTGGGACAATCCAGACACCAGATACCCTTTTTACTGCCTACATTGCAGCTTCTGAAGGCCTTATGATAAGCCTTGTGTTTTGCAAACAGTGCTGCGATCTGAATCTCGGTTAAAGGTCTCAACATACTGAAATAATGAATATCCGAATCCGTTACAGTCTTAAAATATTCGTCAAAATCATTTTCAAATTCGTATGACTTGGAATACTGATGATTTACAAACGAATCCTTTACCGTTGATTCATTTGCACTTGTTTCGTTTGAAAGTGCGATATATTTTATTCCGGTAAGATATGCGGTTATGACAGTTGACCATGCTACCACTGCGGAAAAAGGAATATGTCCGTTTAAAAATCCCAGGTCGTTTAACTCGATTATACCCTTATCGAGTATCCTTTTAACTCTGTAATCCGCAAGCTTTTCCTTACATACATCTATCACATTTTTTGTGGTATCGTTTCCGTTAATACTATAGGTAACTATACCCTCATCCTTAAGAAGCTCCAAAGAAACTACAGAATCTTTTCCTCCTCCCACCGGGACCAGACACCCTTTGTAAGTATTTTCGTCGCATAGCTGTTCATCATCACCGTCGGCACTTGTTATTGACAGAAGCTCATTCATGGGTATGTCAATACCGTTTCGATACATGAACTCACCCAATCCGTTATAGAAGAGCTTTTTCCACCAGTCTGTCTGATAATCATTTAAATGCCCGCATTCGACTTCCACATATTTTGGGCAAACGCACTTGTAATAACTGATCGCCTCTACCATGCCCAGGTTAAAGACAAGTCTTTTCAGTATGGGATCGTCTGCAGCTACATTTTTATTTCCTTTGGGAAATTCCCAGCGTGTCTTGAATTCTCTGAGCCCCGGTATTGAATAATATAATCCTACCTTGTAACAGTCGTCTTCGATCTCGATCGAATAATCTTTATAAATGAATCTTTCAAATTCGTTTCTGAATCTTTCAAACTTCTCCATCGTGTTCGTAAATCTCCTAATCGACAGGTTATATTATGACATATCAGATCTGCGTATTGACACCATTTAGATTCACATGTTCATTTTCATCCATTGGGATCATGAGATATTTCTGATCTCCGAGTATCTGACTCTTTATCTTAGACGCTTTGTCAGGTTTTACCCTGAGAACAACATCGTAGGTCTTCAGATCTTCTATGTATGTAGCGGCCTCAGACAGCTGCTTGTCCTTTTCAACTATCTCTGTCTTGAGCGTGCTGACTTCTTTTACCAGCTCCTGCTCTTTCTTTATTCTGGCATTGGCTTCAAGAGCTTTTTCATCGATAAGATTTGCTATGGAAGGCATATCGTCACCGAATGTTTCTTTTACGGTCTTTGAAACATTCTTTGCCACTACTTCATCCATGCCCTGCTCCACAAGAGCTTCTTCTACCGCCTCATCCGTAAGTATGACAGACGAAGCTGCCACATCGGTCAGTTCTTCCGATGAGCCGATCTTTTCATTTAAAACCTCCTGAACTCCCAAAAGTGCTTTTTTGCACACCTCTTCATCAGGTCCGAAAGCCTTTTTTACTATGGCATGAAAGGTCTGTTTCTGCTCTGTGGCGGTCAGTTTCGGTCCGCATCCCAAAACATCGGAAACAAATTCCGGATGAGAGTCCTTTGCATCTCTGATAAAATAATCCACTTTATGAATATCTGCGCCGGAATCACAAAATGCCGGGAATAAGAAACCAAGATCCGGAACTCCCACTACCCAGTCTCTGATACGTGCTCCTATCCTGTTTTCTTCTTTTCTGTATCCTAAACCGGGCTTTGATAAAGCTACCGGACAGATGGAAACAAGCAGATATTCATATACTTCCTCCGACTCATCCAGCTTCATTTTGTCTGTAGTCCTTTTCATGATGTCATAGCTGTCATGAAATATCAGGATCAGATAATTTCCTACATATTGGTAACTGTCTATGATCAGATCATATAATCTGTCCAAAAGCTCTTCATTGTCGAGATTGCTGGCTCTTAATCCGTATAAAAACTGCTGCTTTCCTCCGGGTGCCTCCTCATCCAACGGAAAGTCGAGTTCAAGTATATTGTTTCCGATCGTTCCTGCCAGTGTCTTTTTTGCTATCTCCAAAAATTTATAAAACTCTTCCTCTCCGAGGTTTAAGAAGGTTTCATTTAACTTAAGGACCTTCTCCTTATTTGCATCTACATAGCATCCGGCCATTCTGCTTATGGTACAGCTCTCCTTTTTAAACCTTTTTTTGAGCTCGGCCACATCTCTTTTATTCATCTTAATGCTCCTGTTCTTTCATGTATATTAAACATACATTTTTATTTCTTTAAGTATTTCTTCTATTGACAGTCCCTTTTCACCGGCTATCAAAGCCAGATCATCATACTCATATTTTTCTCTTTTTACTCCGTAACCCGTTGAGATCTTTTTCCTGATCTCACCATACTGAGTAGATACCTTTTGAATGGATCTGTCAAGAACATACCTGCTCTTTTCACACTCTCTGACACCAAGAGTTGAGGTATGTTTGAATATAAGTCCGACTATTTTTTCTCTGTCTTCATTCCTGCAAAGAACGGTTATCTTTATGCCCGGTCTGTTCTTTTTCATGCCGACGGCAGTAGTATATACCTCCAGCGCTCCGGCTTCCAAAAGCCTTTCAGTAGCATACCCGACAGCTTCGGGGGTCATATCATCGACATTGCAGTCAAGTTCGATGATCGTATCCGTTTTCTCATCGGTCTCACCTAAAAATACTCTGACACAGTTAGCCTCTTCGAAATCCTTCTTTCCCATGCCGTAACCTACTGCAGATACCTTCATGACAGGCATGTCGCCAAAACCGGTGGCAAAGTGCTTAAGTAAAGCAGCTCCCGTCGGAGTACACAGTTCTCCCTTAACACGTCCGCCGTAAATGGGAACATCTCTTAATATATGCGCAGTTGCCGGTGCAGGGACCGGAAGTATGCCGTGTGCGCATCTCACCTGACCGCTTCCGACATGAATGGGGGAAACAACAACTTTTGAAACATCCAGTTTATGCATGAGCAGACAGACCGCTGTTATATCTGCCACTGCATCCATTGTACCGACTTCATGAAAATGTATGTCATTTACCGGTTTGTTGTGAGCATGACTTTCAGCATCCGCAATGAGTCCATAGACTTCCATGACATCTTCTTTAACTTCTTCCGGAATTTCCAGATGATCTTTTATAAGATGCTCTATATCATGCATGCTGCTGTGATGATGGTGATGATGTTCGTGGTCATGGTCATGATGATGCTCGTGATCATGTTCGTGGTCATGGTCATGTTCGTGCTCATGGTGGTGATGCTCATGATCATGTTCGTGCTCATGCTCGTGGTGGTCATGAAGATCTTCGCCTTCTTCCATGCCATCAACCTTTACGGTCATATGTGTACCGGTTATACCGCATTTCACGGATCCTTCACTAACATAAGTCACCTTTGGTATACCGATAGAATTCAATTCTTTTATGATCTCTTCTCTGTCCTTTTCAGGAAACAGCTCAAGCAATGCCGCCGAGAGCATGTCACCTGCCGCACCCATTCTACACTCAATATATAATGTTTGCATACTTTTACCTCATTTTAATCCTGTATCAGTATCTGTGATTTATCATACTCGCAATGTACCCCGCACCGAAACCATTATCTATGTTCACTACGGATACCCCGCTTGCACAAGAATTTAACATCGCGAGTAAAGCCGATACTCCTCCAAATGATGCCCCGTAGCCTACACTTGTTGGAACTGCTATGACCGGACAGTTCACGAGACCTCCGATGACGCTTGCCAGAGCTCCTTCCATACCGGCTATGGCCACTACGGCTTTCGCCTCCATCAACTCATCAACATGAGAAAGGATCCTGTGTAAACCTGCCACCCCAACGTCGTACAGTCTAACAACTTCATTTCCGTGAGCCTCAGCCGTAAGGGCAGCTTCTTCCGCTATCGGAACGTCCGATGTTCCTCCCGTGGCAACAACGATCTTTCCTATTCCGTCGGGTGCGGGCATCTTTCCGACAATACCGATCTTTGAGACCGGATCATATGATATTTCCACACTCTTTGCGATCATCTCGGCAGCTTCCTTTGCAAGTCTTGTCACAAGAATGGTCTTAACACCGTTGGATCTCATGGAATTTATGATACCGATCATCTGATCCGGTGTCTTGCTCGCTCCGTATATTACTTCGGCAGCTCCCTGTCTTACTGCTCTGTGAAGATCCACCTTGGCATATCCGAGATCCTCAAACGGTTCTTTTCTTATGGCCAGCATGGCTTCATCCACTGTAATTTTCCCATCTTTTAATGCTTCAAGGGTCTTTCTTATATCATTGTTCATAACTGACTCCTTTTAGATGTTTTGAACCCGGCTTTCAGTTCTGATATATCCTTTGATGTAACCTCATATCCAACCTTATATCTGGCTCTTTCATATATTCCCGTAACCTCGGATATATCGTGTCCCTTTGATGAATATATCAGATCACAATGCTCTTTCGGCGTTTTATATGATCGTATCTCTACTCCGCTTTTTTTATAGGATATCAACTCTTTTCTGTAGATATGTCTCAATTTCTCAACGGGGGTAAGAAACAGCGATCTGCTTCTTTCAGAGCTTACCTCATCTCTTGACAATCGCTCTCTTATCTCGTTCTTTACCTTGTATGATCTGTAGCCGTGAAATCTGCGTTCTCTGGTGTCTGTCAGTAATGAGAAGATACCTGTAACGATCTTTACCAATATCCATATAAGAAGGATTATTATAAATACCGCAAGAACTGCTTCCAAAACCCTTATAAGATAATAAACAAACCCGCCTTCGTCCTGTTGCGGAAGATTGTTTGGATTCAAAAAACCCAAAAGGTCATCAGTTCCGTTTTCAGGTTCCTCCAAAACAGCCCGAAAGATCACTCCCACGATCTTTTCCATTATATTGTACAGCCAGTTGTTCAATATAAGGATGAGCTCATCTGATCTGACAAATATCATGAATGTCACTATCATAACTATGATCCCTGACGCGATCAGGGAATTATTCTTAAACAGTTCCCTCACAGGCATGTCATCCGTCAGCTGTCCCGAACGGCTAAGATCATAGAAATTGGTAACGATCATTCGTACCAGTACAAGTACTATGAACATTACTCCCATGTAATAAACTGCTTTGGAATATCCAAATTCATATTTTCCGCTGCAGAAGATAAAAGAAAAAAAGATGGCTCCCAAAAGCCCGACATGAACATCCTCACTGCTCTTGAGTCCGCTTATCCAGTTATGAGCATCTATTATGCAATAAACCACTGCGATTATAACGATCTTAACCTTGCTGAGCTCATCT
>CACZSE010000088.1 GCA_902783735.1 uncultured Lachnospiraceae bacterium | reverse complement strand
GAATCCTGAGTGACCGTCATGTTGATCATCTGAACTTCGTTTCCGAAAAAGCCTTCCATCTTTACAAATCCGGGAAGTCCGATATTTCTGAATATCTCTTCGGCTATATCGAGCTTGGGTTTCACAAAATAATCAATATTATATTCTTTTTTCAGTGCATCGGCTTCATGCACAAAATCCGGAAGCAACAACCTTGCCGCGGTTCTTCTCGTACCCAAAGATTTTGCCTGCATGCAGCTTAGCAGATTTATCTCATCGATGTGTGTCAGAGCGATGAGAGCGTCGGCCGTATCTGCTCCTGCTTTTAACAATGTTTCTTTTGAGGCTCCGCTTCCGGTTATACCGTTAACACTGTATTTATCGGTCATCTCATCGACAAGTGCTTTATCCTTATCGATAACGGTAATATCATAATCCTGACCCGACATGGTCTTAACCAGTAAACGGCCCGTACTTCCAAGCCCTACAATCAATACCTTCATATTGTCATCCTCGTCTTTTAATCTATGCTTTCAGTCTGTTTGCTTTATGCTTTTCAAGTGCAAAATATACTTTTTTGACCGTAAGTCCCTGTACCAGTACCGTAAAGAAAATGGTAACGTAGGTAACATTCATGAATATGTCATATATGTCCGGTTCCAGAAACTCGGCAGTCTTAATGGCAAGGGCCAGAGAAAGGCCTCCCTTAAGCGCTGACCAGGTCATCAAAGTCACATATTCCATAAGGTTATAATTCCCGGGTATCTTTTTACCGGTCAATACACTGCTGATAAACACTCCCACAGCCCTTGAGATAATGATTATAAGTACACATGCAGGAAGAACTATATATGCATATGAGCTTATCTTGATATCAAGAGCGAGCAAGCCTATCATGACAAAAAGTACGGCATTGAGAATGCTTTCAAGTATCTCCCAGAAATCCTCATAATATTCTCTCGGATCAATAACCTTGACCTTTCTTTCCATCTTATCCATGCGGTATGAAAAATACATTCCGCATACGACCGAAGCAATGACACCCGAAAAGCCCAGATGTTCACATATCATGTAGACTGCAGATACATCCAACAGCGATATCAGGATATATCTTACAGGGTCCCTTGTCAGTTCCATGAGTTTGAACAAAACAAATGAGACCAAAAGAGCAACTGCCACTGCTCCCAGTATCTCCTGAAGCATTAGCTTAACAAAATTATTATCCGAACTGTGAGCTATGATCGACTGAACAAATACAAAAAGCGTTACACCCGTCCCGTCATTAAAAAGTGATTCATTTTCTATGACAGAGCAGACATTTTTGGAAAGTCCTATCTTATTTAAAATACCTGTGGCAGCGATCGGGTCTGTAGGCGAGACAACGCACCCTAACAGTATGCATGTCCAGATATCCATGGGAATGGATGCGGCACTTGCCAGTAAAAAAAACAGCGCACCATATAAAAACGAAGATAAAAGAGTGGTCAAAAGAGCCAGAAGGCATATGGGTCTCAGATTCTGCTTAAACTTTCCCATGTTGACTTTACTTGCTCCCGCAAAAAGCATGAAGCAGAGTACTCCTTCCATGAGATATTCTTCAAATCCCAGATCACCGAGATTGTCCGTAAAGTTTATCAGCGATTCCATCGGAAAGATATACCTGACCGCTACAAGTATCAGTGAGATGATAAGTGAAAAGAAAATAAGTGCAATATCACTTTGCAGATGAAAGATCTTCTCATTTATTATTCCGATAAAAACAACAAATGCAAGAATAATGATCAGAAACGATAAAATGTTCATAACTCCCCACCGTTTTAACAGATTTTATTATTTTACAACAACATTTAGTATATCACATGTTCATCACATACTACAAATATATATACAATCATTTGAATAACATGATATACTTATAAAAACGGATCCGATCCGATAAGCTTAATACTATCAAAGAGGGGTTATCATGGGAAAAAAATCAGTAAAAGAAAACAAGAATCTGTATCATATAAGTCGTGAAGAGACAGGCATGTCCCGCGAAAAAGCAAGTGAAGCCATGGGCTTTGTCTCTCCCGAAAGAATCGAAAAAATAGAGAGCGAAAAGTCTCTACCTCATCCGGATGAGGTGCTCGCCATGTCAAAATGTTATAAAAAAGCCCAGCTGTGCAATTACTACTGTTCTCACGACTGCCCCATAGGCATAGAATTCATACCGGAGGTGCAGCTTAAGGATCTTTCGCAGATCGTACTCGAGATGCTTGCAACTCTCAACTCAATAAATGATGACAAAAACCGTCTGATCGAAATCTCCGCAGACAGCCAGGTGACCGAGGACGAATTTGTGGACTTTATAAGCATTCAGGATAAGCTTAACAAGATCTCAAGAACAGCAGATTCGTTACAGCTCTGGATAAAGAACATGATAGCCGAAGGAAAGATCGATGAAAACAAGCTCAATGCTTCGAAGCTTTGATCTGTCTTATCCTTTCCGTGATATATATTACCTGTGAAAGAGCTATACCTATCGCAAGATATACCCACTTAAAGCTCTCAATCCCCGCAGGAACATAAGTATAATAAATATCGGTCCTAAATGCCGTGACATCAAAATCCTCAAACACGTGACCTATCCTGCCGATAAGATACAGGATGATCTTTATGATAAGAAATATCGTAAGATGATGAGTCATGGCATCAAAGGTATGTGTACCTATAAAACTCACAACTCTTTCAGTCAGTGTTCCCTTGGTCATTCCAAGTGCCAGTAGTCTGGATATTCTCAGCCAAAGTGCTATCCCCGTGAACATGGTTATAAACGGTGTTAAAGGGGTTGCGCCAAATCCCGTTACCCATACGGTGCTGTATGCTAGCCCCACATGTATAAAAGTAAGGATCAGATTTATAAACAGGCATCCGCCCATATAGATCACCGTCGGGAGCTTATCTATATTCTCAAGCTTGGTTTTATATAATCTGCCAAACTGGAAGGCCGGTGCCATGAGCATGATCCTTCCCGG
>CACZSE010000087.1 GCA_902783735.1 uncultured Lachnospiraceae bacterium | reverse complement strand
TTTTTTGCTGACCATAGATGATCTTTGAAGCCGTAACGGTTATTTGGGCCTGCATATCCTTAAAATCATATTTTTCCTCAAAGATCTCCTGAGCCTTTTTTTGATATTCCTCGGGAATATCACCTTTCAAATACTGCTCCGCACTAAATGACATGACAGCCTCATCTGCCGCCTTTTGTTCAAGCGCATTTAAAACAGGAGCAGCCGCAATAAAGGTTGCATGTATGTTTCCGTCCCCCTGCATGATTGTTGGCAAAAGTCCCATATCTGTAAGCACTGCTCCTTCAGGTATGCTTTGAGGAAAATGCTCTGTTGTATATCCCGCCATATTGGCATACTTTATCTTTAACTCATATATTCCCATTTTCCCAAAGCCAAATACACAACAGGAAAACCAGGCTACTATAAGTGCGACAAAGATCGTTGAAAAAACAAAACCTGCCTTGGAACTCTTTATCTCTTTTCTCTTTTTATATGCAATGAGTTCGGGTATGACTATCAGCATGCAAAACAGACACTGAAAAAGATTAAAACCGCTGCCTATCAGCAAAAACACCTCCAGATTTAAAATAGATAAAAGAGCAAATATCACAACACGAAATAATCTCATAATTCATTTCCTTAATAAGGCAATACCATGTTATACTTTACCCGTAGAGAATTATCTAGGAGGTACAACAAATGTCTGTAGCCAGCAAGATCTTTTGTCATATGTGTCTTAAAGCGGATAAAAAAAGAGACGCCGGTCTGACCACACCTGAAAATATCGATCGATCCGATAATATTATATATGGAACGGATGAAAAATGGCAATCACTTGATGTCTACCGTCCCAAGAACTCCGAAGGTCCGTGTCCCGTTATCGTCAGTGTTCACGGCGGCGGATGGGTATACGG
Organism: uncultured Lachnospiraceae bacterium; assembly: GCA_902783735.1. GTDB lineage: Bacteria > Bacillota > Clostridia > Lachnospirales > Lachnospiraceae > Colinaster. Next base: position 1,133 of record CACZSE010000087.1, on the reverse strand, counting down.
AAACAAAGAGATCTATCAATACTATTGTATGAATCTTGCCCAGCGGGGATTTGCCGTTGTTAACTTCACGTACCGGCTTGCTCCGAAACATAAATACCCTGCAGCCGTTGATGATACAAATATGGTATTTGACTGGATAATGAAAAATGCCGAAAAATACGGCCTTGATACCGGAAATATCTTCGCTGTCGGAGACTCAGCCGGTGCTCAGATACTGGCAGTATATGCATGTATCCTGACCAATCCCGAATATGCAAAAAAATATACTTTTAATGCACCGAAAGGATTAAAACTATCCGCAATTGCACTAAACTGTGGACTATATGCACTTGAAAATGCGCCTGACCTCACATTGGTTAAGGATTTTCTGAAAAACAAGGGCACACCTGAAGAACTTAAGATGATCTCTGCCGCAAATTTTGTGACTCCCGCTTTCCCGCCAAGCTTTGTGATGACGGCAAACGGCGACGAACTCAAAGCCCAGGCGCCTTTCATGGTAGACGCCCTTAAGAAAAACAATGTAAGACATGTATTTAAGGAATACGGTGATGACAACAATACTCTCTATCATGTATTCCATTGCAATATAAAATCGCCGGATGCAAAAATCGCAAACGACGATGAATGCGATTTCTTCAGATCACTTATGTAACAGTTCGGGCCTGTACTCATTGTATAGGTCTTTTCTCTTTATATGCTACAATTATTTTATTCAAAAAGCATACATTGGATACACAAAGGATACATCACTCCGTTAGATTTATATATGAGATAACGGTTAAAGGGAGGATGCTTTAATGTCGGCAAGGATCTTACTTGTAGAGGATGACGATCAGATAAGGGAAGTCATATCGGACTATTTCAGCGCTAAGTCTCAAGGCTGCATAACGATCATAACAGCAGGCGACGGCGATACGGGGCTTGATCTTATCAATAACGATGATTTTGACCTGATAATGCTCGATGTAATGCTTCCGGGTATCGACGGCTTTACTCTGTGCAGAAGGATACGCAGCAAAAAGGATGTACCTCTACTGTTTCTGACTGCGCGTGTCTCAGAGGATGACAAGCTCTACGGATATGAGCTTGGATGCGATGACTATATCACCAAGCCTTTTTCACTTGCCGAGCTG
>CACZSE010000086.1 GCA_902783735.1 uncultured Lachnospiraceae bacterium | reverse complement strand
TTGTAATACCGGTTCATATGGTAATCTATATTTTCACAAAGCTTGTTGTATTCTTCTTTTGTCATGATACTCTCTTCTTGATCGAATTATATTTTACATTCCCACAGATGCATACAGTGAATCTGTCTCTTCTTTAGTGAGCTTTCTGAACGTTCCCGGTCTCAATTTCCCCAGTTCTATATTTGCCACTCTGACTCTTTGTAAAGCATGCACATTGTAACCGAGCTCCTTGCACATGCGGCGTATCTGTCTGTTAAGCCCCTGGGTGATGATGATCCTAAATGTAAACGGACCGATCACATCCACCTTGCAGGGTTTGGTCTTTCTGTTTAACTCACTTAAGAAAACCCCTGCTTCCATCTTTTCCTTAAAATCAGCGCCAAGTTCTTTGGTAACCTTAACATAGTATTCCTTCTCATGATCATTGCTCCCCTTCATGAGCCTGTTTATGAGCTCTCCGTCATTTGTCATAAGAAGCAGACCTTCGGTCTCTTTATCAAGCCTTCCGGCATAGGTTACTCTGATCGGATAATCAAACACATCCTTAAGCGTCTTATCGGCAAATCTGTCCTTTTCGGTACATGTGATCCCAATAGGCTTATAGTAAGCCAAAACGACCTTATCGTTTTTCGAACTGAGCTTAACATTGTTGCAAATGACTTCATCATCTTTACCGACCTTAACTCCCATCCCGGCCACTTTACCGTTTACAAGGACTTTTCCGGCTTCGATCAGCTTATCCGCATCTCTTCTGGAACATACTCCGCACTCAGCTATATATTTGTTCAGTCTTGTTTTCTCTTCCATGTTCTGCCTACTCTTCCTCTTTATCGACCGGAAGCTTTACAAAAAATGATATCGTAAACGGTATGCATATAAAAAATGTGATTATGTCTGCCGTTGCCTGTGCTATCTGTATGCCCGACAGTCCCATAGTCATGTTCAATATGAGAAGCAGCGGTATAAAGCATACTCCGTTTCTTAATGTAGATAAGAATGTCGCATTGAATTTGTATCCGATGCTTTGAAACATCATGTTATTGCACACCTGAAAAGGTACAAAAAACAATGATATGCACTGCGCATGCATTGCAGGTATCCCTATTTTTATAACCTCTGCATCATCTCTGAAAAGATGTATGAACTCTCCCGCATTTATATAAACCGCGATTGCTGCGATCCCCAATAAAACGGTTCCGAAAATATAGGTAAAGAAAAAGCCTCTTTTAACTCTCGAGTACTTTCCTGCTCCGAAATTGAAGCCTGCCACCGGCTGAAATCCCTGCCCTATTCCCAAAGCAACACTGAATATGAACATGCTTATCCTGTTGACAATACTCATGGCAGCAATGGCAGCATCTCCGTAAACCCCGGCACTGTTATTCAAAACCATTGTTGAAATACTTGCAAGTCCCTGTCTTGCAAGGCTTGGAAGCCCCGTCGTAATGATCTCTCCTATGGTCTGTATGTTTACTCTTAAGTCTTTAAGTGCAAATGCAGTCTGAGTCTTTTTTCTTATGAACATGGACATGAGTATGGTCCATGAGATATACTGCGAGACAGCCGTTGCCAGGCCTGCTCCGAATATTCCCAACCCCAGGACCTGCATGAAAAGCGCATCTAAAAATATATTGATGATCCCGCCGGAAGTAAGTCCTATCATTGCAAAAAAGGCTCTTCCTTCGTAACGCAGTATATTATTCATAACACAGCTGCTCACAAGCGCAGGTGCAGCCATGAGTATGCATGTCGCATAGGTCCTCGCATAAGGAAGGATGGTCTCTGTGCTTCCCAAAAGTCTCATCAGCGGGTTTAAGAATAAAAGTCCGCAGAGCATTATCACAAAGCCTGCTGTAAGCGCCGAATAAAAACTTGTTGATGAATATATTCTTGCACTGTCGATATCCTTTGCGCCAAGCTTGCGACTGATGATGCTTCCCGCTCCGTGGCCGAACATGAAACCGACTGCCTGAAGTATGGCCATGAGCCCCAGTACAACTCCCGTTGCGCCACTGGCCGAAGTATTTATCTGTCCTACAAAGTAGGAATCTGCCATATTATAGAGACTGGTGACAAGCATGCTTATGGTAGTCGGAAGTCCGAGTCTTATTATAAGGCTCTCTACCGGCTGCTTTGTCATCATGTCATATTGTGTTCCGTATTTCATGGTTACTCTTATGATCTGTTTGCATCGTTATATACCTATGTATACTACCATAGATACACTTTTTATTCAATCAAACCGCCCTCTGTGTATCTTACCCATACAACTGACCAAACATATCTCTGTCTTGTATTTTTTTCTGTATATATGTAAAATTTCATATATATTCATCAAAGGACATAAAGCCATGAAATATACTGTAGGTATAGATATTGGAACAACAAATATAGAAACCGCCATATCAAACGAAGACGGACATATAACGGTTCAGGATTTAAGGCAAAACCCTCTTTGTGCCTACGGTCGCGATGTCATGACTCGTATCGGTAAGGCAAACGAAGGTAAGCTGCATGATATGACGATATGCCTGCGTAATGCTCTGCGGGAAGAATTTTACGCTATTCTTACTGCTGCAAAGATTTCATCTTACGATATCTTAAAGATCGTTATCGCCGCAAACACAACCATGGTACACATATTAATGGGATATGACTGTAAGGGCCTTGGTGCTTTTCCCTTTAAAGATGTTCATACCGAAAGCATAATAAGTGACAGCAAAACTCTTATGATATACGAGAGTTTGGCTGTTCCTGTTGAAATAACCAAGGGATTCTCTGCCTTTGTCGGCGGAGATATATACAGCGGACTAAAAACCCTTCCCGAATGTGATGACTTCCTTTTTATAGATATGGGCACCAATGCGGAAATGGTCTTAGTGTTGGGTAATGATGTTTACATAACTTCAGCCGCTGCGGGTCCTGCTTTCGAAACCTGCTCTATCGGTCATGCAAGTGATGTGATAGACAGGCTTACCTTCATGCTTGATGAAAAGATCATGGACGAGACCGGACTCTTGACCGATGAATATTTTGAGAATGGTATCGATATTGAAGGAATATATTTTTCACAAAAAAAGATCCGTGACCTTCAGATGGCAAAAGCTGCAGTCAGGGCCGGTATCGAACTGTTGACCGACGCTGCCGGTGTCAGATATGATCCTTTGAAGATCTATATCGCCGGAACCTTTGGTTATAATTTAAATATCAGTAACTGTATCCGCATAGGAATGTTTCCAAAGTGGTTTAAAGGTTCGGCCGTTGCCGTTGGCAATACTTCTCTTAAAGGCACCTTTATCGAACCGGATCTGCCGACATCTTTCTTAAGCTATGAACAAAAAAATATCAGAGAGATCATTCTTGCCGATCTCCCTGATTTTAACGATCTTTATATCTCATATATGAATTTTGACTGCTGATCTGTTATTTACCAATGCCCGTAAGGACAATGTGAGTCTTTCTTTATGCACCTGAGTTCAACATAGCACCCGCATGCGCCGCAAAAAGCATCTTTTAA
>CACZSE010000085.1 GCA_902783735.1 uncultured Lachnospiraceae bacterium | reverse complement strand
TTCCGTTAATAATAAACGATGATGTAACGCTTGCAAAGGACATAGATGCGGACGGCGTTCATGTCGGTCAGTCCGATATGGAAGTCGCAGGCGCAAGAAAGATCCTTGGAAGTGAAAAGATAATAGGAGCTACCGCCAAGACTGTGGAGCAGGCAAAAAGAGCTTTCGAAGAAGGAGCGGATTATCTTGGGAGCGGAGCCATATTCGGAAGCAATACCAAGACGGATGCAAAGCCCATGACCATGGAGCTTCTTAATACGATAACACAAAGCGTACCGATACCGGTTGTTGCCATAGGAGGTATAGATGCATCGAATGCCTCAAAGTTAAAAGGAACCCTGATAAGCGGAGTGGCGGTCATAAACGGAATATTCGGTCAGAACAATGTAAGATATGCAGCTTCAAGAGTAAAGAATGCATTGTTTAACAGACCGGTCGTTCAGTGTATAACCAATCATGTTACGGTAAATGATGTGGCAAATACTGTACTTATCATGGGTGCATCCCCCATCATGGCTCATCATATAAAGGAAGTTGAAGAGATACAAAAGAATGCATCGGCGCTGGTATTAAATCTGGGTGCGACCGATGACTACGAAGCCATGAAGGCAGCCATGAAAACAGCCTGTGACGAAGGCCATCCGATAGTCATCGATCCTGTCGGAGTTGCGGTAAGCTCTTTCAGACGTAAAGCATTTGAAGAACTTTTATCCGTAGGAAGACCGACCTGCATCAGGGGAAACTATTCTGAGATACTTGCACTGTATCGTGAAAGAAATACTCTCAGCGGACTGGACGATGAAGCAGACGGATCCGATATCGATCAAAGAGCAAAGGTAGTAGAGAAACTGGCCGAAAAGACAGAAGCCATAGTAGTGGCTTCCGGCGAGACAGACATAATATCCGACGGACGGACTACTCTTTATTCCGATTCGGGCCATCCGATGTTGAGGGAGATAACGGGATCGGGATGCATGTTAAGTGCATCGATCGCATCTGCGTATGCTCTGTGCGAGAGAGCCGACATATATCTGACACACGGAATCTGCGATCATTTCGGAAGTGTTGCGTTTAAAGCTTCGCAGGCCACCCTGAACATGAATAAGGGAACAATGACCTTCAGACAGCAGTTTCTGGATAACTTATGACATTTTAACAAATGTGCATCGAGCACAGAAAAGTCGTTTCCGTGCTTTTTGCACGAAATTGACGGGGAGGGGCTTTTTAAGCCTCTGATTCCTTGCAATTTCCATATCTATCTTCTATTATATCTATTAGTAGGTTTGTTGTTTTAAACACAGCATAACAACATTGTCAGACACGATATATCTGACAAAATTTAGAAAATGGAGAGCAAAACTATGAAATTTGGTTACTTTGATGATGCGAACAGAGAATACGTCATCACAACTCCGAGGACTCCCTACCCCTGGATTAACTATTTGGGAACACAGGGTTTCTTTTCACTTATTTCGAACACAGCGGGCGGTTACTCATTCTATAAGGATGCCCGTCTGCGCAGGATCACCCGTTACCGTTACAACAATGTCCCCATCGATATGGGCGGCAGGTATTTTTACATCAATGATAGCGGCACCATCTGGAATCCCGGCTGGTCACCCGTAAAGACAGAACTTGATGAATACGAATGCCGTCATGGTATGGGCTATACCATCATCAAGGGCAAGAAGAATGATCTGAAGGCTCAGGTTACCTTCTTTGTTCCACAGGACTACGACGGAGAAGTTCAGCAGGTAGTACTGACCAATGAGGGTTCCACCGAAAAGAGCTTCTCACTCTTCTCATTTGCAGAGTGGTGTCTCTGGGATGCACAGGACGATTCCAACAACTTCCAGCGTAACTTCTCTACAGGCCGTGTAGAAGTTGACGGTTCTGTCATCTATCACAAGACCGAATACAGAGACCGCCGCGATCACTATGCTTTCTATTCCGTAAACGATACCATCGACGGATACGATACCGACAGGGATTCCTTCATCGGTCTCTACAACGGCTTTGGCGATCCCCAGGCAGTATTGGCCAATAAGGCTTCCGATTCCTTTGCAGACGGCTGGGCTCCCATCGCTTCACATTACAAGAAGATCACCCTGGCTCCCGGCGAGAGCAAGACTCTTGTATTCGTACTCGGATACGTAGAGATGCCTGCCGACCAGAAGTTTGAGGCTGACGGCAAGACCATCAACAAGGTAAAGGCCAAGGCCATGATCGCCAAGTATGATACTCCCGAGAAATTTGCGGACGGCATGAAGGAACTTAAGAGCTACTGGGATAAGCTGCTCGGTATCTTAAGCGTTGATACTCCCGATGATAAAGTCAACCGCATGGTCAACATCTGGAACCAGTATCAGTGTATGGTTACCTTCAACCTTTCACGTTCGGCTTCCTATTTCGAATCCGGTATAGGCCGCGGTATGGGCTTCCGTGATTCCAACCAGGACGTGCTCGGTTTCGTTCACCAGATCCCCGACAGAGCCAAAGAGCGTATCATCGACATCGCTTCCACCCAGTTCCCGGACGGCGGCTGCTATCATCAGTACCAGCCCCTTACCAAGAAGGGCAACGCAGACATCGGCGGCGACTTCTCAGACGATCCCCTGTGGCTCATCCTTTCGGTTTCTGCTTACATCAAGGAGACCGGTGACTGGTCGATCCTCGATGAGATGGTTCCTTACGACAACGATATGTCCGTAGCACAGACCATGCTCGAACATCTGAAGGTTTCCTTCTATCATATCGTAAACAACTTAGGCCCTCACGGTCTGCCTCTTGCAATGCGCGCAGACTGGAATGACTGCATCAACTTATCCTGCTTCTCGGATACTCCGGGCGAGTCTTTCCAGACTTATACCAATCCGAAGTTTGCTGCCGAAGGCGGCTACTCCAAGACTGCAGAATCCGTAATGGTTGCAGCACTCTTCACTTACACAGGCCCCAACTATGTAGCAATACTTAAGCATCTGGGCAAGGATGACGAGGCTGCTGCAGCTCAGGCAGAGATCGACAAGATGAAGAAGAACATGATGGAATCCGCATGGGACGGCGACTGGTGGCTGCGTGCTTATGATGCCAACGGCGAGAAGATGGGCTCCAAGGAATGCGAGGAAGGTCAGATCTTCATAGAGCCCCAGGGCTTCGCGATCATGTCAGAAGTAGGCAAGGATCAGGGCGCCGAGATAAAGGCATTAAAGGCTATCGACGAGAGACTGAACACAAAGTACGGTCTCGTACTCAACAATCCCGCCTTCTCCAAGTACTACATCCAGTACGGCGAGATCTCTACATATCCCGGCGGATACAAGGAGAATGCAGGTATCTTCACACACAACAATGCATGGATCATCTGCGCAGCTGCTTATGCAGGCCAGGGCGATCTTGCATTCAAGTACTATTCGGAGATCGCTCCCGCATTCACCGAGGAAACATCCGACATACACAAGACAGAGCCTTAAGTATACGGCCAGATGATCGGCGGTAAGGATGCAGGTTCCGACATAGGACGTCCCGGCAAGAACTTCGGCCAGGGCAAGAACAGCTGGCTCACAGGTACCGCTGCATGGAACATGGTAGCTATCTCCCAGTACATCCTGGGCGTTCAGGCTGATTTCGACGGACTGCGCATCGATCCTTCGATACCTTCCGCATGGGACGGCCTCAAAGCAACCCGCCAGTTCAGAAATGCAACCTACGATATCAAGGTTTCCAATCCTTCACACGTATGCAAGGGAGTAAAGAGCGTTACCGTTGACGGCAATGCGATAGAGGGCAACCTCATCCCCGCATTTAGCGACGGCAAGACCCACAGCGTAGAAGTTGTCATGGGCTGACATACATTTCAGTTTCAAACAGAACGGGCTCCCGCGGGAGCCCGTTTTTTAGTGCTTGCCAAGGGAGGATTCTGTCCTCGTTTACTGTCTTGCACGACACAGGTCCGTCCCCGTGGTTTCTCCGTGGCAACGATCCCAGAGCATATCATCCCGGGCTTTTTGGCCCGGGATTTTTGCTGAATGCGAAACGAACAGTATTGTTTATCCTGTTCTTTTTTTTTATAATGAACAGTAAGAGACGGGAGGTGAGTCTATGCCTGTTACAGCTGCTTTTATGGTGCCGCATCCGCCCCTGATAGTTCCGCAGGTCGGAAAAGGGAGTGAGGCACAGATACAAAAGACTACAGATGCCTATGAAAAGGTTGCACAGATGATAGCCGAGCAGAATCCTCGGACTATCATTATCTCAAGTCCTCATGCTGCCATGTATGCTGATTATTTTCACATATCACCCGGAAGACATGCATCGGGAGATCTTTCGCAGTTTAGGGCAAAAGAGGTGTCTTTTGAGGAGGAATATGATACCGATCTTGTCGATGAGATCGTAAGACTGGCCGATAAAAACTCATTTTTTGCCGGTACTTTGGGAGAAAGAGATAAAAAACTGGATCATGGTACGATGGTTCCGTTATATTTTATAAGAAAATATCTTCCGGCGTGCAGGATAGTCAGGATCGGTCTTTCGGGACTTCCGTTAACGGATCATTACCGGTTTGGTCAGCTGATAGCGGAGGCTGTAGATGATCTTGGTATAAATGCGGTATATGTTGCCAGCGGGGATCTTTCACATAAGCTTCAGACCTACGGACCTTACGGATATGCACCTGAGGGACCGGAGTATGACAGGCGGATAATGGATGTCTGCTCAAGAGGGGCATTTGAAGAACTGTTTGATTTTGATGAGGCGTTTTGCAACAGAGCTTCAGAGTGCGGACATCGTTCATTTGTCATCATGGCAGGAGCGCTGGACGGACTTTCATTAAATATTACACAGCACTCTCATGAGGATGTTACGGGTGTGGGTTACGGTATATGCAGCTTTTTGGTAACGGGAAAAGACCCTTCCAGAAGATTTTTGGACAGTCATTTAAAAAAGACAAAAGAAAGACTGAATAAGTCCAGGGAAGCTTCCGATGCATATGTCAGACTGGCCGCAAGGACTATAGAAAAATATATCACCGAAGGGGTTGAGGAAGATATTCCGTCAGATCTGCCTTCCGATATGCTTACGCAAAGGGCGGGAGCTTTTGTATCCATTCATGAACACGGAAGGCTCAGAGGATGTATCGGAACCATTTTGCCGACTAAAGAATGTGTCGCAAAAGAGATAATGGACAATGCGATAAGCGCGGCCACAAAGGATCCGAGATTTGATCCCATAACAAAAGACGAGCTTGCGTGGCTTGAAATAAATGTTGATATTTTGGGGGAACCTGAGGATATAGAATCTGAAGATCAGCTTGATGTAAAACGATACGGAGTTATAGTAAGTAACCGCTATAAGCGTGGTTTACTGCTTCCGGATCTGGACGGGATCGATACTGTGGAACAGCAGATCGCAATAGCCAGACAAAAGGCAGGCATATCGGATCATGAAAAATACAGCTTACAGAGATTTGAAGTGATCAGACACTATTGAATAATAAAATCATAAGAAAAACGGGGACAGAGAATGGCAAAATGTAATGTGTGCTTCAGACAATGTGAAATAAAGGAATCGGGGCTTGGATTTTGCATGGCGCGAGGATGTAAGGACGGGGTTGTTTATCCTTTAAACTACGGAAAAGTCACTTCGCTTGCACTCGATCCGATCGAAAAGAAGCCTTTGGCAAGATTTATGCCCGGAACAAAGATACTTTCGGTTGGAAGTTACGGGTGCAATCTGCGTTGTCCGTTTTGCCAGAACAGTGAGATCTCCTGGGACGAGAGTGTCAGATACTGGCATGAAAGAGCAGAGGATATCCCGCCGAAGGAACTTGTGGATGAAGCATTATATTATAAAAGCAAAGGAAATATCGGTGTAGCATATACTTATAACGAACCGCTCATCGGTTATGAATATGTCCGAGACTGTGCAAAGCTCATACATGAGAACGGCATGAAAAACGTTTTAGTAACAAACGGGACTGCAAAGATCGGCATACTTGAAGAGCTCATACCTTATATCGATGCTATGAATATCGATCTTAAGGGCATAAGTGAAGATTATTATAATGATACTCTTGGCGGGAATATTGACATGGTGAAGGATTTTATCTCTTACGCCGTAAAGCATTGTCACGTGGAGCTGACCACTCTTATCGTTCCCGATGAAAATGATACGGAAGAAGAGATACTAAAACTTTGTGAATGGATAGCATCATTAAAGGATGAAGAAGGAAAGGTTATAGGAAAAGAGATACCCCTTCATATAACACGGTTCTTCCCTCGTTTTCATATGACTGACCGAGATCCCACGGATGTTAAAAAAATATATCGCCTGGCGGAAGTGGCCAGACGACATTTAAAATACGTATATAAAGGCAATTGCTAGTTTTATACCATTCTTGCTTTAAGGTTTTCAACGATGCGGTCTTTTAAGACACTGTTGAGATCCCCTGCCGTATTTATGAGACCCTCGATCTTTTCGGGGGTTTTCTTTTCTTTATATATGTCTGCAGCAAGGTAATAAATATTGCTGGCGTCGGCCTTGCAGGCAATGGCATATTCAAGAACAGACAAAGCTTCATCGGTCATTCCGAGTTCATAGAGCTTTGATGACCATGTGTTTAAGATCCTGACCAGCTGCGTATAGTTCGCGTCACACTGCTGTAAAAAAGGAAGATTGGCAGGACCGTACATAAGCTTAAGGTCCGTATTGGTCATACCCGTGAAATTTACTATCGATTCGCCCGACAAGCGTTCCATATCTTCGATGCATTCCCTTATCATGTCATTGTCCCTGCAAACATTAGTCGGTAATGCATTAAGATCGATATTTATATACTCAAGATCGTCCAGAGGCTGCTTTCTTGTGTTGTTTGCTTCATTCTCGCGATCATAGTATTCCTGCATGATCCGGGCGCTGCTTCTGTCGGCTTTTTTTCTGTTGTGATAAAATATGGCACAAAGCACCAGAAAGCTTGCAAAGAAGGGATATTTCATATATAATTCCTTTCGTAAAATCAACAGAATTTCATGGAGAATACAATATGTTTAACATGAACAACAGAAAAACAAGAAAGATAGTATCATCCATTATCATAATCATACTTGTGCTGGCAATGGTATTGCCGCTTCTGATATCTGCTCTTGTTTAATTTATCATATTTTTAAATAAAACGGAATTGAGTATACATGAAAACCTTTAGAGTACTTTTACTTTCGCTTGTCGTAATGCTGGCGGGGGCTTTTTTTCCTATAAAGCTGCAGGCGGCAGTTATACAAAAAGGAATATATATAGACGGCTGCGATGTTTCCGGCATGACTCAGGAACAGGCAAAGAGCATGATAGAATCGAGAGTCGCGGACAGATATGACGCAAAACTGACATTTACCAGTCCCACGGGATTTGAGGTAAGCGTTCATCCTGCAGAGCTTGGGATGTCATGGAGCAACTCCGATGTCATAAAAAAGGCAGCGAGTCACGGTTCGCACGGGAATATACTGCAAAGATATAAAATAGCCAAGGACCTTGAAAGAAACAATATAAATTATCCGATAGAGTTAAAGTTTGACAAGGACAAGCTTACAGAGCTTGTTGTAAACAATCTTCCCAACTTCAATCAGGAAGCGATCGATTTTGAATTGTCCAAATCGGATCAGGGTGTTGTCATTAAAGAAGGTCAGGCGGGGATCCTTGTGGATACCGATCAGGCTATAGCCGATGCCTATTCGTTTTTGACAAATGAGTGGGACGGGAAAGATGCCGTTATAGAGCTTACTTCTCATGTGGATGAGCCACAGGGAAGCGTTGACGGACTTACTCAGATAACCGACATCATCGGAACATTCACAACGGAATATAAAAAATCGGGAGCGTCAAGATGCGCCAATGTGGCAAACGGCTGCAGGCTCATAAACGGTTCGACGGTCTATCCGGGAGAGCAGTTTTCCGTACTTGATCATATCGCTCCGTTTACCACACAAAACGGATATCAGCTTGCAGGCTCCTACATGAACGGACTTGTTGTAGATACTCTCGGAGGCGGTATATGTCAGGTATCATCGACATT
>CACZSE010000084.1 GCA_902783735.1 uncultured Lachnospiraceae bacterium | reverse complement strand
GACACCGTGAGAGGAGAAATATATGAAGTCGGATGCATTGGCCAGGTGGTTAAAGTTGATAATCGTGGGAGTGGGCATTTGCGGATTGCTTACTTACATGGTCATATTGCCGAGGTTCGGAGTATATCTGGTGGATCAGAATTCCATGCTTGAGAAGAATCTGACACCATGGATGGTTCTGTTGTGGGTAAGTGCTGTTCCCTGTTATGCTGTGCTGTATCTGGGATGGAAGATAGCTACCAATATAGGAAATGATGAATCATTTACCATAGACAATTCGAAGTATCTTAAGTGGATAGCCTATCTGGCTCTGGGCGATTCGGTATTTGTGTTTGTAGCACACGTGATCTTTCTCATTCTTGATATGTCTGCATCGGTAGTCATGCTGGTCATCATAGTTGTGGTATTTATAGGAATAGCCATATCCACCGGAGCTGCTGCTCTTTCGCATCTGGTAATGAAGGCTGCACAGATCAAGGAAGAGAATGATCTGACTATTTAAGGGGTGATGATATGGGACATCTTGTTTTCAATATAGACGTAATGCTTGCCAAGAGAAAGATGAGTGTGACCGAGTTGTCTAACAGGCTGGGCCTCACCATGGCAAATGTATCAATCTTAAAAAACGGAAAAGCTAAAGCTGTAAAGGTCAGCACCATAGAGGAACTGTGCAGGATCTTAAAGTGTCAGCCGGGCGACCTTATGGAGTATGTGGAGGATGATGAAGATGAACAGAATAACCGATGAGATATCATTTAAGATGATCTGTATAATGAGTGCCTGCTATGCGGTTTTCTATACTTTTTGTCTGTATCATAACAATATGGGACTGACATTTCCCGTGTTTGTTATGGGAACAATAGTGTTTTTTCTTTATTACATGAAGCTGAGAAAAAAGCCGGTGAGCAGGTTTTCGATATTCTATATGGGCGCAATATGCCTTTTGGGAACGGATATATGCATAACTGCGAACAGGACTCTTATCATTTTCGACAAGGTTTTTATTTTTGTGCTCTTTTTTATGATGTTTTTACATAATCTTTATGATGATAAGACATGGGATGTGTCGAGATATGTGTCAGGGATCGTAAAATATGTCCTGTCAGCTTTGGGCTACATATTCAGACCGTTTTACGATCTGGCAGATTATTTAAAAAGATCCAAAGAGGATCAGGATGGGGTAAATGTAAAGGATCCTTCGGTTTCGTCAGGCAGGACAAATATCCTTTATGTCATGATAGGACTGGCCATATCGGTACCTTTGTTGTGTGTCATCCTGCCGTTATTATTGTCTTCGGATATCATCTTTTCCAACAAAATGGAAGATATGTTTTCATTTGTATTTGATCTTGATATTACATTACCGATCATGATCATTTGCATTTTCTTTGCAGCATACGCCATGTTATACAGACTGACGGAGAGTCTTAAGGATCTTGAAGAGCCTGTAACCGATAAACGAACGTTAAGCCCGGTGATCGCAATAACCGTCAATACGGTGCTTTTGACAGTCTATCTAATGTACAGCATCATACAGGTCATATATCTGTTTATGAGAAAGGGGACATTGCCAAACGGTTACACGTATACCAGATATGCGCATGAAGGATTCTTTCAGTTAGTCTTTGTATGTCTCATCAATATTGTGCTGGTGCTGTTATGTCGAAAATACTCAAAGGACAGTAAGGTTTTAAAGGTGATCCTTTGCATGATAAGCGGATGCACTTATATAATGATAAGCTCCAGCGCGTACAGGATGTACCTCTATATAGATGCCTATAAGCTCACATTTTTAAGGATATATGTCCTTTGGGCATTACTGGTCATGGCTGTCATCATGGCAGGCATCATAGTATATCTCTATAAGCCGGACATGAAGTTTGTAAATTACTGCGTTGTCTCATTTATAAGTCTCTGGATCATGTTTGTGGCTATAGATCCGGATTATCAGATAGCAAAATATAACATACAGTATCATGATGACGACGATTATATCTGTGAATTGTCGTTGGACGCCCTTCCGGCCATAGAAAGATACGGTGATGAGGAGCTTATAGATAAGTATTTTTTATATCGTTCACGTTCAGTAAACGGATATGAAAGAAAAAAGATAAAAAATGAAAAACTGACCGTAAGAACATGGAATTACTCAAAATGGAGAGCAAAAGAGATTTGGTCGGATTGATTTGCTCATTTTCGATTAAAATAGTATGATATCATGAGTGGGGTCGTTAAAAGGTGATCTCATTCAAATATATCATACAGAGGTTTGAGAAATGGTTTGTGACAATGTGCTTGAATATATCGGACATACGCCGATGATAAGACTTAACAGGATGAACGATCCCGAGGCTGCTGAGGTGCTTGTAAAATATGAAGGACTGGGTGTGGGAGGTTCCATAAAGACAAGGACAGCCTACAACATGATAAAGCAGGCAGAGAAGGACGGGATCATAAACAAGGATACCATAATCGTAGAGCCGACCAGCGGAAACCAGGGGATCGGACTGGCTCTTATAGGTGCCGTAAAAGGCTACACCACAAAGATCATCATGCCTGACAGTGTAAGTGAGGAGAGGCGTCTTCTGGTAAAGCATTACGGGGCAGAGGTTATTCTTATTCATGATGCCGGTGATATCGGTGCATGCATGGATGAATGTCTTCAGACAGCCATTCGCATGGCAAAGGAAGATCCCAGAGTATATATTCCCCAGCAGTTTGAAAATCCTGCGAATCCAAGGGTTCACAAGCATCATACAGGTCTTGAGATACTTGAACAGGTGGCAGGTCCCATCCACGGATTCTGTTCCGGCATAGGAACCGGCGGAACCATAAGCGGTATAGGTGAGACTCTTAAAGCGCAGTATCCCGATATCGAGATATGGGCCGTAGAGCCGGAAAATGCAGCCATTCTTGCGGGCGGAAATATCGGTACACATCTTCAGATGGGTATAGGAGACGGTATCATTCCCAAGAACCTGAATCAAAAGATATATGACGATATCTATATAGTAACGGACGAAGAGGCCATACAGACAGCAAAGGATCTCGCCAGAAAAGAAGGCATCATGTGCGGTATCAGTTCGGGAACGAATGTTGCGGCAGCCTTGAAGTTGGCGAAAAAGCTGGGGAAGGGAAAGACGGTGGTTACAGTTCTTCCCGATACCGCTGAAAGGTATTTCTCAACACCGCTTTTTGATAATGACTGATCCGGAATTATAAAGAGAATATAAAGCAGATTGACAAAATAGATTGCATACAATATAATTGAGATAAATTTAACATCAAAGTTAATATGTATGAGGATCTGTCATGGATAAAGAATTTGATATACAGGCATATATGACCGGTGGTGTCGAGCGTATAGTGGCCGATGCCATAAGAGCTACTTTAAAAAATCCCAAGGAAAGCATTTTCATGGCGCAGTTTGCCGCAGCCAGCAAAGCTGCATCAAAAAAGCGTGCGATCG
This sequence comes from uncultured Lachnospiraceae bacterium, assembly GCA_902783735.1. GTDB lineage: Bacteria > Bacillota > Clostridia > Lachnospirales > Lachnospiraceae > Colinaster. Next base: position 6,521 of record CACZSE010000084.1, on the reverse strand, counting down.
CCGAAAAGAACGGAGAGCACATACCGCCTTTTTTGATCGCAAGCATCACAAGCAGCTGCAATCTGCATTGTGCGGGCTGTTATTCGAGATGTAATCACGCCACAGTAGATTCAGAACCGGTTGAACAGATGACCGATGAAGAATGGTTTAGGGTGTTTGATGAAGCGGACGACATGGGTGTCAGCTTTATTTTACTTGCCGGCGGTGAACCTATGATGAGAAGAGGAGTCATTGAAGCAGCTTCAAAGAAGCAAAACATTCTCTTCCCGATATTTACAAACGGAACCTTCATGGATGACAGGTATTTTGAGCTTTTTGACAGAAGCAGAAATCTCATTCCCATCATGAGCATAGAAGGGGAAAAAGAGACAACCGATACAAGAAGAGGAGAAGGGGTTTACGACAAACTTATCTCCAACATGGATACCCTTAAAGAAAAGGGGCTTATTTACGGTGCTTCGGTCACAGTCACGACGCAGAACATAAATGAAGTAACAAGCGATGTCTTTTTAAACAAGCTAAAGGACAGAGGCTGCAAGGCTGTCATATTTGTCGAGTTTGTTCCTATGACGGATGAGAGCAAAGATCTTGCGCCCGGCGAAAAGGAAAGAGAATATCTTAAAAATGCGATAGAAAAGCGCAGGGAAGACATGCCTCAGATGGTATTTGTATCCTTCCCCGGAGATGAAAAGAGTTCGGGTGGCTGTGTAGCCGCGGGAAGAGGCTTCTTCCACATAAACTCCCACGGAGGAGCGGAACCCTGTCCATTCTCACCTTACTCTGATACAAATGTCAGAAGCGACTCACTCAGAGAAGTGATCAATTCACCTTTGTTTAAGGTATTAAGAGAAGGAGACCTTCTTGTGGATGATCATGAGGGCGGATGTGTCCTTTATGAGAAACGTGAGCAGGTTGAGGCACTTTTGCATAAAGAATATGCATGAGCGATATAAACACAAAATCTAGTAACGATCGAACAGATCATCATAAAAAAGGGAAATACTAAATATGGTATTTTCCTTTTTTAATGCCACTTTTCCTTGTGTTTTGACAGGCACTGTGATACACTTGATACGGTGAAAAGTGGGGAATTATGTGCGTTTCACAGATACAAGATATTGTAGTACCGTTAATGATACCCGGAAAACCATGTTCCGGAAGGAATCTAAGAGGGAAGAACTTTGGATAAGTACGAGTACAAGTTAAGATCTGATGAGATCAAATCACTTATTAAAAAGAGGGAGTTTCAGCAGGCAGTAGAGATCGCAGACACAATAGACTGGACAAGGGTAAGAAGCGTTACGACCCTGTGTACCATCAGTGATCTGTACAAGATAAATCGCAGATATAAAGATGCAAAGATCCTTCTCGAGCAGGCTTACGAGCGTTATCCCAACGGAAGGATGATAGTATATTCTCTGTGCGAACTGTGCATCAAGATGGAAGAGATCGTTCAGGCCATCGAATATTATAAGCAGTTTGTTCAGATGGCACCCACCGACAACGGTAAATTTGTCCTTCAGTACAAGATATATGAAGCGCAGGATGTCAGCCTTGAAGAGCGTATAGCTGTTCTTGAAGAACTTAAGAAGAGAGACTATAAAGAGAAGTGGGGATACGAACTGGCTTATCTTTATCATCGTATCGGACTCACCACCAAATGTGTTGAGGAATGTGATGAACTGATCGTATGGTTTAGAGAGGGCGCATATGTAAAGAAGGCCATGGAACTTAAGATGTTGCATCAGCAGCTTACCGAGAGCCAGATGAGCCTTTATGAGAGTATGCTCCCGCCAAAGGAAAGAGAGACATTTATTGCCCAGCATACAGCTGAGCTTGAAAAGTCAAAGACAGAAGATGAGATCATGGTAAAGACCATGGACATGAGCAAGTACAATACTTTGAATCTTCAAAAAGAGCTTGCCGAGTCCATGAAGGACGTTCTTGTGGCAGACAACGGATTTGCTCCGCTTGTGGCGGATGACAACGGTGAAGCTGTTGTGGGAACATACATACCGGACGATTTTTCACCTGACAAACGTGAAGGCACCACAGTAGAAAAGATTTCCAGAACTTTAGTTACCGAAGAGCCGTTAACGGGAGACAGATCTCCTTTGCCTTCTATCTCATCGGGTGCATCGACTCAGATGCTTCATGACACGGGAGAGATGGAAGAACTCTTCTTTGAAGATAACAGACCGGACAGAGATCCCGCACCTGCCTACCCTGCACAAGATCTGGATGAAGGAGCCGAAGAGATAGGTGAGACGGTCGCTACAGATACATCACAGTTTCCTGCTTACGATCCCGTTAAGGATCTTGAACTCACCATGATGTACAGCCCTCAGAGTGTGGCAGGTGAACTTGAAGGTGAACAAAAAGACACTGATATAGACGAAGAAGCTGTAGAAGAAGCAGAGATACCCAAGGTTGGTACAACCACGGCAGAACTGTTCAATATAGATGACACGGTTGAGATCGTTGAACCCATTGAGGCTACAAAGGTATTTAACAGAGAAGAGCTGCAGGCGGTAGCAAAAGCTTACAATACCTCTTTACAGGCAGACAAATATGACTTCGATTTCAGTGATGCCCATAAGCCCGAGCCCAAGTCTATCGAAGATTATATATCCGAAGATATCGGCGACAAGAATACTGAAGAACTGCTGGCGCTCATCGATCAGAGAGTAAAAGAAGCGGTTGAGCGTGCGTTTGACATGAACAGACCGATCGTGACCGCACAGCCTCAGGCAGGAGGCTATGTTAACGAAGCGCCTCCAAAGAGCATGGAAAATGTTCTTTCCCAGGACTCTGACGGACAGATCAGTCTGGTAGTTCCCGATGCTCCTCCGGTAGAGAAACAGATCACCGGACAGATGAGCATAAACGACATTCTCAACGAATGGGAAAACACTAAGAAGCAAAACCAGGAGAAGTTTGAAAAGAATCTTGCCACAAAGGTTCTGGAAGAGACGGGAAGCCTGTTTACCACTTCGGAAATGACACGTTTTGACGGTCTGCTTGAGAAACTTGAACGAGATGAGATCCCGGATGATGAAATAGATACGGAAGCAGAATATGAGAAGTATCTTGCCGAACTTATGGATGAGCAGAGCGGAACGGCTCAGATAGAAGAACAGTTACGACAGGGCGAGACCGATGAAAACGGTTATGAGCCTGTTGTGGCGAGTGAAGAAGCAGCGGAAGATGACGGTGTAGAGGAACTGACCGAGATAGAAGAGCCGTCGGAAGACGAGGATGAAGATATCCCGGATTCAGGATCGCAGGAGACTGATGAGTCGATCGATCCTGAACAGACAGAAGATGATACTCAGGAGGAAGCAGAAGGATCTGAGGGATCGGCCGATGAGGATGAAACGAAAGAGGCTTCTATCGAAGAAGAGACCGATCCGGAGATTTCCGACGAAGACGAGACTTCGGTAGAAGAAGCATCTGAAGAAACCGCTCCGGAAGCCGAATCTGCAGAAGCATCTGAAGAAAAGGCCGAAAAAGAGGTCAGCGAAGAAAAAGGATCTGATGTAAAAGAAGAGAAGGAAGCTAAAAAAGAACCTGAGAAAAAAGAAACAAAACAGGATCCCGATAATGCTTCAAAAGACGATAAAGACTACAGCGACGGCAGTTCGCGCAGCATGAATGACGATGTGCTTGCTTTGTTCGGGCAGTTCGCGCAGACTAAGAGTGCAAGGCAGAATCTGTTACGCTCATTAGATAAAATAAGTTTAGCGGCATATACCGGAAATGTCTTTGTTACGGGTGAGACTACCGAGGAATCCGTTGATCTTGCCAAGAATGTTATCAGATATGTAAAGAATACGGATGCAAACTTTACCGGAAAGATCGCAAAGGTTTCAGGTGAAGCATTAAACAATAAGATGGTAAGTGTCATGGTCGAAAAACTTGCCAACGGCGGACTCATCATAGAAAAAGCCAGCGGCATGAGTGCGGAGACAACAAAGAATCTGCTCAGGGCACTCAATCAGGAAAAGACCGGCATAGTTGTTGCTCTTCAGGATACAAAAAAGAACATGCACAAGATGATGGAATACTTTGACGGTATGAAACAGATCATCAATGTTCACATCGAAGTTGAAGAGCTAAGCGATGATGCGCTTGTGGCATACGGAAAGAAATATGCTGAACATCTTGAATATTCAATAGACGATATGGGTATACTTGCACTGCATACACGTATAGACGAACTGCAGACAAGCGATCATGTTGTAACGGTAGCCGACGTAAGAGGTATCATTGATGAGGCTATAGAGAAGGCCAATAAAAAGACACTCAAGCATTTTACGGATGTATTGTTTGCCAAGAGATATGACGATGAGGATATGATCATCCTCAGAGAAAATGATTTTCTGAGTTAATGTATCAGGATCAGGGGAATCCGATATATTAGAGAGGGGTTACAAGTGGCAGAAAAGAAAAAAGAACAAGTATTTATCTCAGAGGATGACCAGTATCTGTTTGGTCAGAGTACTCATTACGAGATCTATAAAAAACTGGGAGCTCATCCTTCATGTGAGAACGGAAAAGACGGTGTTTTCTTTGCGGTATGGGCACCTAATGCCGATCAGGTTCATGTTATCGGTACATTCAACGGATGGAATGAGGATTCACATCCCTTAAAGAGACTTGGAAAGGGTGGCATATATGCAGGCTTTTATCCTGATATAAAAGAGGGTGAACTGTACAAATATCTTATAACTACACCCGAAGGAACAAAGCTTTATAAGGCCGATCCTTACGCAAACTGGGCAGAATTAAGACCCGGTACCGCTTCACGCATTGCAGATATGAGCAGGATCAAATGGACCGATTCCGCGTGGATGAAAGCAAGAGCAGGCAAGGATATGAATCATGAGCCCCTTGCCATTTACGAATGCAATATAGGTTCATGGATGAAGCATCCGACCGGTGAAGACGGATTTTATACCTACAGACAATTTGCAGACAGGATAGTGGAATACCTTTCGGAAATGAAATATACCCACGTGGAACTGATGGGTATTGCGGAATATCCTTTTGACGGTTCATGGGGTTATCAGGTTACCGGTTACTATGCACCGACCTCGCGTTACGGATCGCCTGAGGACTTTGCTTATCTTGTGAATACTCTTCACAAACATGGTATAGGTGTCATTTTGGATTGGGTACCGGCTCATTTCCCGCGCGACGCTCACGGACTTTCGGAATTTGACGGAACCTGCCTTTATGAGCATCCCGACAAGAGACGGGGTGAGCATCCGGACTGGGGAACCAAGATATTCAATTATGCTAAGACGGAGGTGAAGAACTTCCTCATAGCCAATGCACTGTTCTGGATAAAAGAATTCCACATAGACGGTTTAAGAGTGGATGCTGTTGCATCTATGCTCTATCTTGATTACGGGCGTAAGAACGGTGAGTGGCTGCCGAACAAATACGGCGGAAACGAAAACCTGGATGCGATCGAATTTTTCAAGCATCTTAATTCCATTATTAACGGACTCAATATGGGAGTCATGACTATAGCCGAGGAATCCACGGCATGGCCGAAGATAACCGCAAGTGTTGAAGATGGCGGCCTTGGCTTCAGCTTTAAATGGAACATGGGCTGGATGCATGATTTCTGTGAATATATGAAGCTTGATCCGTATTTCAGAAAGAACAATCATCATGCTCTCACATTTGCGATGAGTTATAACAGTTCGGAGAATTATATCCTGCCATTGTCTCATGACGAGGTGGTACATCTTAAGTGTTCCATGGTTGAAAAGATGCCCGGATACAAGGTTGACAAATATGCAAACCTGCGTGTTGGTTACACTTTCATGTTTGGACATTGCGGAAAGAAGCTGTTGTTCATGGGTCAGGAATTCGGCCAGGAGCGTGAGTGGTCCGAGGCAAGAGAACTTGACTGGTTCCTTTTGAGCGAATCTCTCAATAGAGGCATGCAGGAATATGTAAGAGAGCTTCTCTTACTCTACCGCAAGAACAAGGCCATGTACGAGATTGACAATGACTGGGGCGGATTCGAGTGGGTAAACTGCGATGATGCGGACAGAAGTACCTACAGCTTTATCAGAAAGAGTGCTGACGGCAAAAAGAAACTGTTATTTGTCCTTAACATGACACCCATGATGCGTGAAGAATATGCTGTCGGTGTTCCGTCATCGAAGAAGGTTAAGCTGATCCTTAACAGTGATGATGAGCGTTTTGGCGGAAACGGTCACACCATTCCCGAAACCATTACTCCAAAGCCTTTTAAATGCGACAACAGAGATTATACACTTAACTTTGATCTCCCGCCGTTTTCTGCCGTGATTTTCGAAATATAAATATAGTATACCATCGCCCTCAGATAAACATCTGGGGGCTGATTAATTAAGGAGAAAAAATGAGAAAAAAGAGATTTGGCTTAATGATCTTTACATTAATGATGTCTGTTTCATTATGCGCCTGCACAAAAGAAACAGCACCTGTACAGGAAAGTAAGACGGATGACACAGTCATAG
>CACZSE010000083.1 GCA_902783735.1 uncultured Lachnospiraceae bacterium | reverse complement strand
TACAAGGGAACAAACGGCAATGCGCGTTCTTTTGCCGAGGAGATGGAGAAGTCCGGGATTGCGGATGCTATAAGGGCTGAGGAAGGAAACTTAAGGTATCAGTATTTTCAGCCGATTGGGGATTCCGAGACGGTGCTTTTGATAGATTCGTGGACAGACCAGGCGGCGATAGATGCGCACCATGCTTCGCCGATGATGGAGCAGTTAGCTAAGCTTCGCGACAAGTATGACCTTCACATGACGGTGGAGAGGTTTGTCAGCGATGAGTATGAGGCGGATAAGAAGTTTATAAGGCAGTAATCGAGAAAGGACATGGAGGAAAACGATGGGTAACGAATTAAATGAGCAGGAGAAAAAAGTAATAGAGCAATATGCCGGGTTCCCTGAATGGAAGAGACTGAGCTATACCAAGGCTCATGAAACCGAATTCATAGTAACAATGCATTATATGCACAAATTTCTGGCTGCTGAAGCAAAGATTGCCGATGTGGGTGCTGGAGGAGGGGTGTATACAAAGGCCTTGGCAGATGAAGGGTATAGTGTTGATGCCGTAGAGTTTACACCCGGATATGTGAAACACATGAAAGAAGAATTTGCCGGGAATGAACATATCAGGGTTTTTGAAGGGAATGCAAAGGATTTACACTTCCTGAAGGATAATGAATACGACCTTGTTTTGGCGATGGGGCCTGTTTACAGCATGAAGGATTTTGAAGACCGAAAACGAGCATGTAAAGAGGCACTTAGAATAGCTAAGCCGGGTGCGCCTGTATTTATTGCCTTTTGCCTTCAGGATGCACCGTTAGTCCATGAGATTTTCATGTCGGACGATCCTGCAAGTGAAATAACCGGTATAGGTTATGACAGAGAAACGGCTCAGGTGACTGATAATACAGGTTCTTCCAGACTTCTTGATACAATTGCCACAGTGGACGAGCTGATAGACGCAGTGTGCAAAGAAAATGGCGCTCAGAAAGTATGCAGGTTTGCGCAGGAAGGAATCTCACAGATAATAAGCAAAAATGTGAATTCCATGTCTGAGAAATCTTATGTCGAGTGGATTCAATATCTTATTGCAACAGCAGAGCGGCCGGACTTGATGGGCTTCTCGGATCATATCGTGCAGGTGCTTAAGAAACTGTAATTTCAGCTTATACGAATAAAAGGATATACAAATGTTTAAATACAGAGAAATGACAGAGGCAGATAATGAAGCGGTAGCCGCACTTATCAGAGATAATCTAAAACAGTTTGGGCTTGATATTCCCGGGACAGTGTATTTTGATGCCGGTCTTGATCGGCTTAGCGACTTTTATGGGAATAATGAGCGCAGATATTTTGTAGTAGAAGACAAAGATGGAAGAGTAATCGGTGGAATCGGTTTTGCGAGATTTGAACCGATGAAGGACACTGCCGAACTTCAGAAATTATATCTGACCGATTCTGCCAAGGGCTTTGGACTGGGCTACGAATTGATTGGATTTATAGAAGATAAAATGCGTGATGCGGGTTATAAGCAGTCGTATCTTGAAACGCATGACAATCTTCAGGCAGCTATTCACATCTATGGGAAATGTGGTTATAAAGAAATCGACCGACCGAAAGAAGTTGGGCATTCAGCAATGAACAGATTTTTTCTTAAGACGCTGTAGGAGGCAGGAGTTTATGGAGATTAAATCTCTTCTCATCAAAGACACAACAAAAGAAGAACGAGAGCGGATTATCAGAGAATCCATGGACTGCGGAGGCGGATGCGAGAACTGCTCATCATGCTGGTTGGGCGGCGGTTCGCCCCGGGACATCTATCAGGATTATATCGATGGGAAGCGTGAGCTTAAAGAAATCAATGCCGAGTACATGGAACAGTACCGTCAGGGCAGGAATATTATGTGAGGTGTTGCTATGATTGATGCACCGAAGATTGAAGAGTCCTCTGAAGAGGAGCGCAGAGCGTTCATAAAAGAAAAATACCCATGCATTGCTGACTGTGATATGTGTGGCCTTTGTAAAGTATTTCACGGCAAAGATCCCGAGAACGCCTATGATGATTATATAAAGGGTATACGTTCTTTTGCGGATGTATCGGGTGACTACAAACGTTGAAAAAGGGCTAAGCCTTTCGGCTTAACCCTTTTTGATGTCTGCGGAAGATGGGACTTGAACAGAGAACCACATAGAAAATACTGATAAAAAGGAGGTTTTTCGGCACCGCATGCTTAGGGAACCCAAGTAGGGAACCCAAGCCTCCATTTTTTACGATCAAGAAGCTTGGCTGAAATTTACTGACATACCTGAAGAAATATAAGAAACATCGGTACTTGCCACACCGTCGGCACCTACTTGAACCCAACCGTCCGCTTAAAAATCCAGTAAAGAAAGGAGTGCAGGACCGATACTTACTGGGTACAATATTGGGTACAAAAGTTTTATTACATAAACAAACTGTCCGGTCCTACATCGTTCTGAACTACATCTGAATACTCATTTCGCTTATATCCGTTTGAGGTAACAAGCGTAACATGAACCGACTTCTTAGGCTTAACTTCTTCAGTAAAAGAAGCCACCTTGTTAATCAGGTTTTCTCTATAATCTGCGGTTATTTCATAAGGTTTATCAGTACATTTCATCTCACAAAGATTAATAACATCATCTCGTCTGTCTATTAAAAGGTCTATCTGCGCGCCGCCTTTTATTTTTTTGCTCTTCCAAGAATAATCAGAACTTTCGATTCCTGATATACCGAGTGCCGCCTTTATCTGCGGAATGTGCTCTAAACATACGGTTTCAAAAGCATTTCCCCGCCACGCATAATAGTCTGGTGATTTGATAAACGACTGCCATGATTTAATCTTTCCACTACGGAAGTACAAGCAGAAGAGTACGAAGGGGTCGATAACCTGATAGAAACTGCCCTTCTGGGAAGTAGTAATGTTCTTATACTGTCGTATAAAGCCACACTGCTCCAATTCCCTGAGCGCTTTGGTGAGTCCTTCGCCATCTGCAACGCCTGATTTATCTACAAGGTCGGTTCTTTGGAGCCCGCGCTTCTGACCGGCGATAGTCTCGATAATCTTTACATGGTTATTCGGTTTTTTAAATAAAGACTTGAAGAGCTGATCATATTCGTAATGCAAATCACCTCTTTCGTCAAAGATTAAGCTATCGACATTCTGAGCCAAACTGAGCCTGCTATCCAACAGATTCAAATAATATGGTATTCCTCCGAATATCATGTAACTTTCAATCATCTGGTCACGGTTAAGGCCGATTCCGTTGTCATGATAGAAACGCTTGCATTCACCCAGACTAAAAGGATTGATATGCATCTGCTTGGTTATTCTGTTATGAAAGCCGCCTTTATCGTTGAGGATATTGCTGATAATCCATGAAGTGGCCGAACCGCATACTATCAGCAGAAGGTCTTCCTGAGATGAACCCCAGCTGTTCCAAAAGTAATCGAATGCCGACTTAAAATCGGACCTGGCAGTATCCATCCAAGGCACTTCATCTATAAAGACTACTTTTTTGCCACTGGACGCGTCGCGATATACGCCTTTAGACTCTAATATCTTGCGGAGACGTCTGAATGCTTCAAACCAATCTTTTGGAATCGAGCCTGTTTCATCACCGTAATAAGATAGAGATTCGTTAAACGCTTTTAACTGATTCTTTGTCTTTTGG
>CACZSE010000082.1 GCA_902783735.1 uncultured Lachnospiraceae bacterium | reverse complement strand
GATACAGCCTACTGTCTTCGTCATAGCTTTTTTCTATATAATTATTGACATTATAGACGTTTTGGGCTGACAATGTCAACCCCCGCCTGTTACCTCACCTTTTGTTGTGTGACCTTTTCAAATGAATATGTAACCATTTACTTCCTACTCTAAACGCATTCTTATATTTAAGCTGTTACCTTTAAATGAAACATCTGCCATGCTGCCGCATATAAGAGGCATCTGAGGCGAAAGATGCCCTATGTCACAGTCCATTATGACGGGTATCCCCAGCTTCCCTGCAACCGGCAGGACCGCCTCATATTGGTCAAGCCCGTAAATGGGCTCATCAAAGTGCAGTGGGCGTCCTATGAGCATACCTTTACAGTATTTAAACCATCCCGCTTCATACATCTGCCACATAGCACGTCTGATGGAAAACACAGTCAGATCGCAGCTTTCCAAGAACCAAATAAATCCGTCCTCTTTATACTTTTCTAGGAAACTGCCAACCTTGTCAAAACGTGTTCCGGTAATTCCAACAAGACAATCCATGCAACCGCCTATAAGCCTGCCGGACATTTCAATGTTTTCCCCTTTGACCTCTTTCATGTTTTTTTCTTTATCCGGCACATATCCCTTTAAAACTGTCGGTTCTGTACAGTTATACGGAACTAAAGGATTTTCCACATCTTTAAGAGACTCCTTCTCCCAGCTTTCATAATTATGAACACTAAGACTCTTACCGCAAAGAAGCTTCCATGCATCTTCTATGGATTCATGCCACGGTTCCATGCCCATCTTGGGAGCATTCGGGCCGTAGACAGATGCCACATCACAGATCGTTGTCAAAAGAAAGGTCATGTGAGTGTTATCGGAATAGCCCATGTACCACTTTGATTTTGCAGAAGCTATCTTTTTAAAATCAACATTACTTATAGTCTCACACATGAGCTCACCGCCGCCGCAGGATATGATGGCATCATTATCTTCAGACATGTAATACTGTTCCAATTCCTCGGCGCAATCTATTGGTGAAGTACTGATGCCTATTCCGTCATCTTTATAACAATTCGGGCCTAGTATAGTCTTATATCCTTCTTTTTCAAGCTTACCTGTAAAATTCTTAAAAGCACTTTTGTATGGTTCCTCATTGCATCCGAAAGCAGGGGCCACAAATGCTATCCTGTCTCCGGGTTTTATAAATTCAGGGTATCTCATATCATTCTCCTTAAGATATAAAAAACAAGCCGCACGGTTTATCATGTACATTTATATTGTACATTGTGCCGCGCGGCTCGGTAAAGCGATTTTACTCAAATATGATCCTGTTTTTCAGAACCAGATCCTTATCTTCTTTTGCCCATGATACGAAGAAGTCTTAAGAACAGGTTGATGAAATCAAGATACAGCTGGAAGGCGCCGAAAAGTGCAAGGCTGTTTTCCGTCATGGCAGTAGAACCAAGTGACAACTGCTTGATCTTCTGTGTATCATATGCCGTAAGTCCTACAAAGATCACAATACCTATAACCGAAAGAACAAGATCGAATATTGTATTTCTAAGTATGAATATATTAACTATTCCTGCCAATATAATGCCGATAAGTCCCATCATGCAGATAGAACCGATGCCTGAAAGATCTCTGTCTGTTGTAAGACCTATTATGGCCATGACAGCAAACATACCTGCTGCTACAAAGAATGTAGCTGCGATGCTTGATCCCGTGTAAGCAAATATCAGTACAGAAAATGTCATGCCTGTTATGAAAGAATATGCCGTATATAACACTCCCGCAAGAACAGCATTATTCTTTTTGATAGCTGAGTTCGAGATCAAAACGATCGCAATCTCAACTATGAGAAGGATGAAGAATGAACCGCCTTTCATCATATTAATGGCTGTAGCAGGGCTTGTTATCATGGAAGCAAACGCCGTTATGATAAGAGCAACTACCATGAACAAGAATGATTTTGCCACTACCTTTTGTGTAACTAACGTCTTAAGGCCGTCAAGTCCAACAGGTCCAAGGTTTATCGGCTGCTGATAGTTCTCAGAACCAAAGTCACCCTGATAGCTTCCTGCTTCAGGGCCGAATGAATCATATCCGAAGCCGGGCATGTCTCCCGAGTTGTTATCATAATTATAATTGTTTGAACTGTTGTAATTGTATTCGCTCATAGTGAACCTCCTTATTTGTCCCTATGCTTGCATTATGCCATATTAACTGTGTTTTTACTATGTTATTTTAATAAAATATCTATAAACTTTTCTTATCGATCTCTATAGCACATATCATCTTGGGATCGGTTCCGACTCCTCCTATCGCATCCTTGAGAGTCGTATAGTATTTTTGTCTGCTGTAAGCATTATGTGCGCTGAATCCGTTTTCATCCCTTGTAAAGGTGATGGTATGTATCTGCGAATATAAGGTGTTCTTGTCGTTATAAACCGTTACTATCGCTAAATCCGTGTCGGGATCGAGCTTATCCTCCTGCCAGACGATACGGCTTTTTATCCCGTGCTTCTTTAAATGTCTTTTTATCGATGTCGGAGATGAACCGATGATACCGCCCATGGCAGCTCCGCTCTTCTCAAATTCCTCGATCAGTTCCGCTATAAGCTTATATCCGCTTCCCTTTCCGAGCGCATATAATGCATTATACACAGCCATTATCTCACAGCCAGAATAGGCCATATCCCTTTTGCCGAACAATACATCCTTCCACTGTGACTGATTATCTATATAACCGTTTGTCAGAGGGGAATCTTCCCCGGACAGTACGGTCTCGTTATAGGCTCTGTGCTTATTTCTTACGGATCTCCCTATAAAACTGAGTCTGTCAAACAAACCGTAAAACAACACAATCGTTTTGGGGGAAATGTGCGTCGGTATCCACTTTGCAACTTTATGTTTGAATCTTTCCCATCCGGTCTGTTCCATTATTTCTCCAATCGGTCTGTAGACGCATTATCAACTGTTAAACAGATTCATTGCCTCATCGGGTTCACCATGAATGAGCGGAAGGATCGCCTCGGCAACCTTGTCGCTTGTCTCATCTATCTTCTTTCTCTCATCATCCGTAAAATGGCCAAGTACGTAATCGGCAAGATCGTATTTGGGCGGTTTTTCACCTATACCAACCTTTACTCTGACAAATACATCGGTATTTAAATGTGCTATTATGCTCTTTATGCCGTTGTGTCCTCCCGCACTTCCTTTTTTTCGTATGCGCAGCCTTCCCACATCCATGGAAGTATCATCATAGATCACACAAACCTGCGTTTCGGGGTCTACTTTAAAATAATCCACAGCGGCTCGTATCGCCTCACCGCTTAAATTCATGTATGTGAGAGGTTTCATGAGTACTACTTTCTCACCATCGATCACGCCTTTTCCTATGAGAGACTTAAACCTGTTCTCAAGTATGTCTATACCATATTTGTCAGCTATCCTGTCAATGGCGATAAATCCGGCATTGTGTCTTGTATTATCATATTTTCTTTCCGGGTTTCCCAGCCCTACTATAATGTACATGTTTTTTCCTTCTCTATATATGTGCCGGTCCGCTTGCTACAAGTGTGTTATGCATATTTTCCAGCAATTCGTCTACAGTTTCAAGCAGCTTTTCCTCATCCAGTTCGGATACGTTCACTTTTTCATAGGACAATGAGAAGAATGGAGCTTTATTTGCCGTAAACTTAAGCTTCCCTTTATACATTGCCAAAAGATCCGGTATCTTTGATACATCTACTTTAGCTGCCGTATGCATCGTCACCTTTATCTTAGAGCCGCCGCTCTTAACCTCGGTCGCATAACACTCATGGGCTCTTACCCTGAACAGTGATATCCGGATGAGATTTTGTGCAGAACGCGGTAATACTCCGAATCTGTCACGTAATTCATCCTTAAGTTCATCTGCCTCCGAAATACTTTCTATGGCCGCTATACGCTTATATATATCCAGCTTTTGAACTTCGTTTAAGATATAATCTGCCGGAATAAAGGCATCTGCTTCAAGATCTATCTGTGTATCGAAATCATCTGCCACATCGGCTATGCCTTTTATCTTTTTAACGGCGTCATTTAACATTTTGCAATAAAGATCATAGCCTACCGCTTCCATGTGACCGTGCTGTGTTTTTCCCAGGATGTTGCCCGCACCTCTGATCTCAAGATCACGCATGGCGATCTTGAATCCGCTTCCAAGATCCGTATATTCCCTGATGGCCTCCAAACGCTTTTCTGCCTGTTCCTTTAACATCTTGTCTCTCTTATACATGAGAAACGCATAGGCAGTTCTGTTGGATCGTCCCACACGGCCACGCAGCTGATACAGCTGGGACAGTCCCATTCTGTCAGAATCATGTATTATGATGGTATTTACATTGGATATATCAAGTCCCGTTTCCACTATGGTAGTAGCTACAAGGACATCGATATCACCGTCAATAAAGTCATACATGAGTTTTTCAAGCTCATTTTCTTTCATCCTTCCGTGACCGTATGCCACATTGGCCTCGGGAACAAGAGCCTGTATCTTTGCGGTAATATCGGCTATGTCATTTATCCTGTTATAGACATAGTAAACCTGTCCGCCCCTGGCAAGCTCGCGAACGATAGCCTCACGGACAAGTTCCTCATTGTATTCCATAACAAACGTCTGTATCGGAACCCTGTCGCCGGGTGCTTCTTCCAGAACAGACATGTCTTTTATGCCGACAAGAGACATATGAAGGGTTCGCGGTATCGGTGTTGCCGAAAGAGTAAGAACATCAACATTTTCCTTTAGTTTCTTTATCTTTTCCTTATGAGTCACACCAAATCGCTGTTCCTCATCCACCACCAGAAGACCAAGATTTTTATATGACACATCGTCCGACAAAAGCCTGTGTGTACCGATAACAATATCAACAAGTCCTTTCTTGAGATCTTCTATGGTCTGTTTTTGTTCTTTGGCACTTCTGAACCTGGAGAGCATCTGTATGCGGATCGGATAGTCCTTCATGCGCTGCGTGAAGGTATTATAATGCTGTTGCGCAAGTATAGTGGTAGGAACAAGTATAGCAACCTGCTTGCTCTCCGTTACTGCCTTAAATGCCGCCCTTATGGCTATTTCCGTCTTACCGTAACCTACATCTCCGCAGATGAGCCTGTCCATGATCTTATCGGACTCCATGTCTGCCTTTGTCTCTGCTATGGCTTTAAGCTGATCTTCGGTCTCCTCAAACGGAAATGTCTCTTCAAATTCTCTCTGCCAAACGGTATCCGGTCCGAAGATGTATCCGTTTTTCTGCTGTCTTGCCGCATACAATGCGACAAGATCCTGTGCGACCTCATCGACTGCACTTCTAACCTTTGTCTTGGTATTGGTCCACTCTTTACTGCCAAGCTTATTTAACTTCGGTTTTTTAGCCGCATCCGAAGATGCATATTTCTGAATGACACCAAAGCCGGTCGCAAGCACATAAAGGTTTCCTCCGTCTCGATAGGAGATCTTCATGTAATCTCTTGTAACATGTTCGGATTCTATCTTTTCAATACCCTGATATATCCCCAGGCCGTGACTTTCGTGAACAACAAAATCTCCCACCTTAAGCTCGTTGAAGTCGTGTATGACGGTGCCTTCGTATTTTTTATGTTTCTTTTTCTTTTTCGGTGCGCCGAATATGTCGCTTTCACTTATTACAACAAATTTAAGAAGCGGGTATTCGAAGCCGCGAAGGACATTTCCGTACATGACAACCACTTCTCCGGCGATCGCATCTCTTTCAAAGTTTTCACTGTATACAGCCGTGATGTCTCTTTGTCTGAGATCATCGGCAAGTCTGCCGGCTCTTGTCCTTGACGGTGAGATCAGTATGATCCTGTACCCTCTTTTTTTGTACAGCTCCAGATCCTTTATAAGATATTCAAACTGATTCTTGTAAGAGGATATGGATTTTGCCGTTACATTACACCTGTAATCGGGTTCGGTAACAACATTTTTACTCTCTAAGGCACACAATTGAAGTGATGAGAGCTTTCCAATGACCGACTGTACCTCCCCCATGGGATATAAGAGTTTCATCTGGCCCGGCAGGATATACCCCTTCATTGCCCTGCTCTTCATGCTCTCTTCAAATTCGGTTAAAACAGCCGATGCATGCTCCAAAATGTGTATGGGTTCATCCATTATGAGTATGGATCCGTCCTTATCGAACATATCCGTAAAATGATACATATCATCGTAAAAATACGATGCATATGCATCCAAACTCACCATTCTGCCCAGTTCAAGAAGATCTTCTCTCAATGTTTTTATCTGAGTATCTATCCTGTGAGCCTCCTGCGTTTTAAACTCATCACGGAAGGTTTTGTATACTTTGTCCCTGTCTTTTTCTATCTTTTTAAGCCCGTCATTGAGATCATCCTGTGAAAGGATCATTTCGGCAGCAGGGAAAACTATGATCTCGTCCAGTTCCTCTATGGAACGCTGGCTGTCAATATCAAAACTTCGTACAGAATCGACATCATCACCCCATAATTCGATCCTGTATGGGTTATTTACGGTCGTATCAAAGATATCTATGATATCTCCTCTGACCGAAAACTGCCCCGGCTCTTCTACCTGATAATTTCTTATATAGCCTATATCAACCAGTTTCTGTGAAAGTTTCTTTATATCAATAACACTTTTTTTATCGATCTTTATACAACCCAGTACGAAATGCTCTATGGGCAAAACGGGTCCCATGAGCGCATCAAAGGTTGTAACTACCGTAAAGGAATTTCCTTCAACAAGATTTCTTAATACCTTCAACCTCTCCGTAACAAGCTTATTACCATGAATATCGGCCTGATAGAATATAAGATCCTTGGCAGGGTATGTAAGCACATTATCCTCATACAGCCTCAGATCCTGTACTATTTCCTTAACCCTGATATCACTGTAGGTTGCTATGATCTTATATCTGTAGCCTTCGCTCAATCCTTCGAGAAGATGAATCTTCTGGGAATCCGCGCATCCCGACACCAGGGCCGCCCCCCTTTTTTTCAGGCAGTCTCTTATTCCGTTGTAGTCCGATAATTCTTTGATCGGTTCCGTTAATATGTTCATGATCCGATTTTCCTGCGATCGATCCGTTATATCGCATAATGCATATTTTTACAACACTTACAATTAAACCAAAAGAAAAGCCACAGGTCAATCCTGCGGCTTTTCTTACCCCAATCTTCTCTGAAAAGCATATCAGACAAAATCATCCGGCTCATCTTTAGCTTTCTCGTATGCCTCGAGGATGATCCTCTGTATACTGTCACGCGTTGACGAATTGATCGGATGAGCAATATCTCTGTACTCTCCGTCAGTGGCCTTTTTACTGGGCATCGCGATGAATAACCCCTTTTCACCCTCGATCACCTTTATATCATGTACCACAAACTCATCATCTATCGTGATCGAAACGATAGCTCTCATCTTACTCTCTTTTGAAATCTTACGTACCCTTACATCTGTAATCTTCACTGAGCCTTCCTCCTGTCTTAAGGCACGGGCTATACCCCGGTGCGTTCATGCTACATAACATACCTGTCAGTATGTTCCACTACTACTTCGATACCATTTTCACCCTTGTGATAAGAATTGGCTCTTATGGTTCCATGGCTCTCAACAATGCAGTTTTCGATATACGAATTGTCACCGATATATACATCATTTAAGATTATCGAGTTTTTAATGGTACAATTGTTTCCTATAAATGTCTGTCTGAAGATGACCGAATCCTCAACGGTTCCGTTTACAATGGTCCCGCTGGCAACAAGACTGTTGATTATCTTTGCACCCACATTATATTTTGCCGGAGGCAGGTCATCTACCTTCGAATAGATATCCGGGTAGGTCTTGAAGAAATAATTTCTTACTTCAGGCTTTAAGAAATCCATGTTGGCAGAGAAATAATCGGTTACGGATGCTATGTTCTTCCAATATTCATTGATCAGATATCCGTATATCCTCTTCTGACCCTTATATCTTATGAGTATGTCGCGAACGAAATCATATCTGTCTTCTTCAGCACACTTCTCGATCATTTCTACCAGAAGTCTTCTTCTGATGATATAGATTCCGCAGGAAATGGTATTTGAGCTTGCAACTACGGCCTTCTCTTCAAATTCCTCGATCCTGTTATCGGCATTCATCTTTATGGTTCCGTATCGGTCCACATTGACATCCGGTGCCATCTCTTTACATACGACCGTGATATCTGCTTTTTTCTCTATGTGATACTCCAAGACTTTATTGAAGTCCAGCTTGTATACACAATCTGCGGAAGCTATTACCACATAGGGCTCATGACTGGCCTTTAAGAAAGACAGATTCTGATAGATCGCATCGGCGGTTCCTCTGTACCAGAAACCATTGTCAGCGGTAATAGCCGGCGTAAATACGAAAAGTCCACCCTGTTTACGTCCGAAATCCCACCATTTTGAAGAACTTAAGTGTTCATTAAGGCTTCTTGCATTGTACTGAGTAAATACTGCTACCTTCTGAATGTGTGAGTTGGACATGTTGCTGAGAGCAAAATCGATAGCTCTGTAGCTTCCCGCTATAGGCATTGCACCTATGGCTCTTTTCTGTGACAATTCCATCATGCGGTGGTTATTTCCACCTGCCAGTATAATTCCTATCGCTCTCATACACCATCACCTGCCTTAACCAATGTCCTTCCACTTTCAAGTGTATTATTCTGATAATCCTCGTATGTGGTCTCACCGAAGATACATGTATTCTTTCCTACGGTTATATTATCCGGAATGATACTCTTCTCACCTATGCATACCAGACCGCTGTTATAGATATGCGGATCGGTCTCGTTTTCAACTTCATCACCGATACCGAATCTGCAGCCGTTTTTGATCTCGGCATTTTCGGCTATTATAGCTTTATATACCTCACAGTTGTCACCGATCACGGTATTGTTCATGATGATCGAATCTCTTACTACGGTATTCTTTCCTATGGTAACCCCGCAGCCTATAACGGAATTGTAAACCTTTCCGTATATCTCCGAACCTTCTCCTACAATACTCTTTTCAACCTCACTGTCTCTTGCGAAATACTGAGGCGGGAGAATGTCCGACTTCGTATAGATCTTCCAGTACTCTTCATAGAGGTTAAACTCCGGAACTATGTCTATAAGTTCCATATTTGCTTCCCAGTATGAGTGCAGAGTTCCTACATCCTTCCAGTAACCGTTGAACTCATAAGCATATAAAGGACAACCCTTGTCATGACAATAAGGAATGATATGCTTTCCGAAATCGAGTCCGGGCTGCTCTGCCATTGCGATGAGTGCTTCCTTAAGTGTCTTCCAGTTAAAGATATATATACCCATGGAAGCGAGGTTACTTCTTGGATTGGCCGGCTTTTCCTCGAAATCAGTTATCTTTCTGTTCTCATCGGTGATCATGATACCAAATCGCTTTGCTTCCTCCATAGGAACAGGCATGACTGCAATGGTACATTCCGATCTGTTCTGTTTATGGAAGTCGAGCATGACCTCATAGTCCATTTTATATATATGATCGCCGGAAAGGATCAGTATATAATCCGGATTGAAGCTTTCCATATAGTCTATATTCTGATAGATAGCATTTGCCGTACCGGTATACCACTCACTGTTGGTACTCTTTTCATAGGGAGGCAATACCGTAACACCTCCTATGTTCCTGTCAAGATCCCACGGTATGCCGATACCGATATGAGTATTCAATCTTAAGGGCTGATACTGTGTAAGAACACCTACCGTATCTACTCCTGAATTGATACAATTGCTTAACGGGAAATCAATGATGCGGTATTTTCCTCCGAAAGATACCGCCGGCTTTGCCACCTTAGACGTCAGAACCCCAAGCCTGCTGCCCTGTCCTCCGGCTAACAGCATGGCGATCATTTCTTTTTTGATCATGTCATCACCTCTTCTGTTCTAGTATTTGTCAGTTTGCTGTCAAAAGGTACAATAAAATGTATGTAGATTATAGCATGTTTAGTAAATATTGTGAAGTTTTTTAGAATTATTGGGTGCTATTTTATGATTTTTTGTGAATTTTCAACAAATTGAGTAACATTATTTTGAATGATAATGATTTTAAATGGTATTATCACGTTAAAATGACCACTATATATAGTGCCAATGCCTTAAACCATTGTATTTTGTATAAAATAGGAATAAAATTATAGATTAGAAAAAAGTAACGAAAAGGAAGGTTTTCGTATGTATCAGTTGGATTTTAACAAACCCTGTCACGTATATTTTTGCGGCATAGGCGGCATAAGCATGAGCGGTCTGGCCGAGATACTCTTATCCCGCGGATTTAAGGTTTCGGGGTCTGACATGAAAGAGAGCGAGCTTACAAAGATCCTCGCCGAAAAAGGAGCTGAAATACACATCGGCCAGAGGGCAGAAAATGTTACCTCCGACACAGACTTATTCGTTTATACCGCTGCCATAGGAAAAGATAACCCCGAGTGGATCGCCAAAGAGGACTTAAACCTTTCAAGTCTTTCACGCGCAGAGCTTTTGGGACAGATCATGAAAAACTTCAAACTTCCCATCGCTGTCAGCGGAACTCACGGAAAGACCACTACCACTTCCATGATAACCGAGATACTCGTGCATGCCGATACCGACCCCACAGTATCCGTAGGCGGAATGCTAAAGAGCATCGGAGGAAACCTAAGGATCGGTCATTCGGATTATTTCTTAACGGAAGCCTGTGAATATACGAACAGTTTCTTAAGCTTTTTCCCCAAGATAGCCATTATCCTTAATATAGAAGAAGATCATATGGACTTTTTCAAGGATATAGAAGATATCCGTTCTTCATTTAAGAGATTTGCCGGACTCCTTCCCGAAGACGGAACACTCATCATAAACGGTGAGATCGACAGATTGGATGAAATGGTATCCGGTCTTTCCTGCAAATATGTCACCTACGGCATGAATGATTCATTCGACTATTATGCTACGGATATCTCATATGATGAATTTGCGCATCCCTCATATACACTGCACGGTAAGAACGGTGAACGCCGAATAGATCTGAAAGTCCCGGGAATACACAATGTATACAATTCCATGGCAGCGATCGCATTTACCGATATAGCAGGCATTGACAGTGATACAGCGGTTTCTGCTCTCGAAGGCTTTACGGGAACCGACAGAAGGTTTGAGAAAAAAGGAGAGATCGGAGGCGTGACGATCATAGATGACTACGCTCACCATCCTACTGAGATAAAAGCTACACTCACAGCTGCACAAAACTATCCGCACAAGACTCTGTGGTGTGTTTTTCAGCCACATACATATACCAGGACCAAAGCCTTCCTTACGGATTTTGCGAAAGCCCTGTCGCTTGCAGACAAGATAGTTCTGGCCGATATATATGCCGCAAGAGAAAAAAATACCATCGGCATCTCATCTCTGGATCTTAAAAAAGAGATTGAAAAAGAGGGCAAAGAATGCTACTACTTCCCCACCTTCGACGAAATTGAAAATTTTCTTTTGGAAAATTGTTCACAATCCGATTTGTTGATAACCATGGGGGCCGGAGATATAGTAAAAGTCGGCGAAAGCCTTCTTGGAAAATAAATTATCCACATTATCCACCGAATTTCAATGTTTTGAAACATAGAGATCCGGTGGATAATTTTTATAAAACAAGCTTTGACTTTTTCGATATTTTTCGGCAGATGCTGTTTTGATATCCACAATATCCACATTATCCACAATCCCAAAATCCCCAGTAAAATCAAGGCTTCGTGGTACTTTGGACTGTTTTATTTTTTCAGATGCTGTGCTATAATTCACCTTACATTCGGAAAACGGATCTTTCCGGACAGTATTGGGAATAACGGGTGGAACGATGAGTAAGTTTTCAGTTTACCGCGAGGCCGACAACGGCTATACATATGTATCAAATCAGTTTATCGATGATTATCTTGCGGATGCAAATGCAGCGCAGATCAAAGTCTATCTTTATCTAATGCGAATGACGGGAAGTACTACAAGTATTTCCGATATGGCAGATAAATTCAATTATACGGAAAAGGATATTTGCAGAGCTTTAAAATACTGGGAGAAGTTTGGTCTCCTCTCACTGAATTACGATCTTGACGGCGCTGTTGTCGGTGTAAAGCTTAACCCACCTTTTAAGACTGCAGCGATATCCGAGGTATCTTCAAAGCCGTTTATTCCGGTAGCGCTTCCTTACGTTTCGGGTGCAGATCACGTTTCTGCAACGCACAAAACTGCCCGGGAAGTACAGAATCCGGTAACGGAAGAACATCCCATGAACGGTTTTGTCAAACCCGCATACTCATTGGATGATCTTAAGGCATTTAAGGATCAGGAGGATACCGCTCAGATCATATTCATTGCCGAGCAGTATCTGGGAAAGACTTTAAGTCCGTCAGACATCAAATCTTTGTTGTTTATTACGGATGTTTTGCATTTTTCGACAGACCTGATCGATTATCTGTTAGCTTATTGTGTTAATAAAGATAAAAAGAGTTTCAGATATATAGAATCTGTTGCCATTAACTGGGCACAGGAAGGCATTACCACTCCCGAAGAAGCAAAAGCAACCTCGGGTCGATACGATAAATCGGTATATTCTGTCATGAGAGCACTTGGAAAGAGTTCTTCTCCGACCGACAAGGAGGCCGATTATGTCAGACGCTGGACAAATGATTTCGGCTTCAGCTCCGACATTATCTTAGAAGCCTGCGAGAGAAGCGTCATGTCGACCGACAAAAACCGTTTTGCATATGCAGATTCCATTTTAAAGAGCTGGAGTCAGGCAGGAGTAGTAAATAAGACAGATATAGACGAGATAGATGCAAAGTATCATCGTCCCAAAAAGACAGCCAATACTTCATTCCATCAATTTGACATGAAGCATGACTACGATTATGATGAAATGGAAAAAGCTCTGCTGTCACGCGAATAGTGCGTGGTGACTTATCGCAGATCAAGATCCGGAGTTAAACGTGGCATTTACAAATATACAATTCGAATCCATTAAAAGAGTATACGACGAAAGAAGAATGCTAAACCAGGCGGAATCGGACAGACGAAGGGTCTATGTTGAAGAAAACATACCCGGTTTTAAAGAACTGTCGGACAAGATGGTCTCTCTCAGCATGGAACATGCCAAACAGCTCCTTGCCGGAAATGTATCTTCTTCAGATGAATACAAAAAGGAATTCTCAGAACTTTCCGATAAGAAAAAGGAATTATTAAAAAACGCTTCCCTCCCGGAAGATTATCTTTCCCCGATCTATACCTGCAAGGACTGTATGGACACGGGATATATAGACGGTCAAAGATGCCATTGTCTCAAAAAGATGGCAGTCTCAATGCTCTACAATAATTCAAATATCAACGATTATCTTAAATCCGTTGACTTTTCAATGGTATCTGACAAATACTATACCGGCGATGAACTCACTTCTTTCAAAGATACCTATAACAATGCAGTCAATTTTGTAAAAAACTTTGATAACGACTTTAAAAACCTTGTGATTTATGGTACAGTGGGTAGCGGCAAATCACTGATAAGTGCCTGCATCGCAAGGTCATTGATAGAAAAAGAGCATACCGTGCTCTATTTCAGCGCTTCTGCTCTGATGGATCTCTTTTCAAGGTATTCATTTGACTATAAGAAAAGAGAGGATCTTTATTCAAGCCACTCAGACATATTTGAAAGTGATCTGCTCATAATAGACGATCTTGGAACGGAACAGGTTAACAGTTTTACGATCTCTACACTGTTCACCTGCTTAAATGAACGTTTTTTAAACAAGAGATCTACTATAATATCAACCAATCTGTCCCCTAAAGCCATTGCAGAAACATATACCGAAAGAATCTACTCAAGACTTGTCGGCGGCTATACATTTTGCAAGCTTTACGGTCCGGACATCCGGTTCAAAACCAAGTTTGACCGGTCAAATGCATAAAGAGAAAGTGAGGTTTTCTTCAACACATGGCTAGACGCGAAGAAAAAAGAAAACTCGACAGTATTCCTGTCGGCAGCCTCGGTATCATCCCCCTCAGCGGATGCAAGCTTCTCGGAGAGAAGGTTGACTCCTATCTGGTAGATTGGAGAACCGAGCGTGAAAATGAACATAAAAACAGTCTTGCATTCGCCGGATATATGAGAGACTCATACATCCTTAAGAGCAAAGTATCAAGATTTGGTTCGGGCGAAGGAAAAGGTGAGATACTTGAATCGGTCAGAGGCACAGACCTGTACATACTTGTAGATGTCTGCAACTACTCCCTGACCTATACCCTGGCGGGACAGAAAAATCATATGTCGCCCGATGACCATTATCAGGATCTTAAGCGTATAATCGCGGCTGTCGGTGGCAAAGCAAGAAGAATAACGGTCATTATGCCTTTCCTCTATGAAAGTCGTCAGCACAAACGTACGGCAAGAGAATCTCTTGACTGCGCCATTGCCCTTCAGGAACTTATAAGCATGGGTGTAGACAATATCATCACCTTTGATGCTCACGACCCGCGTGTTCAAAATGCGATCCCGCTTCATGGTTTTGAAACGGTTCAGGCATCATATCAGTTTATTAAAGGTCTGCTTACACATGTAAAGGATCTTCAGATAGATTCCGATCACATGATGGTAATAAGCCCTGACGAAGGCGGCATGAGCCGTGCTATCTATATTGCAAACGTTTTGGGTCTTGATATGGGTATGTTCTATAAACGACGTGACTATACAAGAGTTGTTGACGGAAGAAATCCCATAATAGCACATGAATTCCTCGGATCAAATGTTGCGGGAAAGGATGTTATCATTCTTGATGACATGATCTCTTCAGGCGACAGCATGCTTGATGTTGCATCCGAACTGAAAAAACGTGAAGCCAACAGGATATTCCTGTTTTCTACCTTCGGACTGTTCACCAACGGTTTCGAAAAATTCGATCGTGCATATGAATCGGGTCTGTTCACAAAGGTGCTGACAACCAATCTGATCTATCAGCCGCCGGAACTCCTCGAAAAGGAATGGTATATAAGCTGTGACTTAAGCAAGTACATAGCATATATAATAGATACTCTTAATCATGATTCTTCCATAAGCGATCTGCTGGTACCAAGCGAAAGGATAAATAATATCGTAGCCAGATATAAATCCGGAGAGGATCTCAGTCAGTAAACTGTGGAAAGAAAATAACACAAAATGAGAAGGGGAAAAAATATGAAAAAGTATGTAGCAGAATTTATCGGAACAATGACTCTTGTCATCCTGGGATGCGGTACGGCAATGACCGTGGGATGTGATTACATCGGAAGCACCGGTTACATTCTTACCGCCTTCGCTTTCGGTCTTACCATCATCGCAATGGCATATTCCATCGGCAATATCTCCGGATGTCACATCAACCCTGCGGTTTCATTGGGTGTTCTTATGACCGGTGGTATGAGCATAAGCGATTTTATTGGCTATGTTATATCTCAGATCCTCGGTGCTTTCGCAGGTTCACTTGTTTTGGCAGCAATCTTCGGACTTGCCGATATCACCGACATGACAGGCGGTTTTGGTTCAAACGGAATAGGAAGCCTTAACAACAATGCTCTGGCCGGACTTTTGGTTGAGATCGTTCTTACTTATATATTTGTAACAGCAATACTGGGAGTTACAAGCAAGAAAGCCGGACACGGTTCTTTCGGCGGTGTGGTTATAGGCTTCACTCTTGTTGTTGTACATATACTCGGTATCGGTCTTACCGGAACCAGTGTAAATCCCGCAAGAAGCATAGGTCCTGCTGTTGTTTCAGCATTCTTCGGAAACGGCGAGCCTCTTTCATGTCTCTGGGTATTCATCGTAGGCCCTCTGGCAGGAGCTGCTCTTGCTGCCTGCGTTTACAGATTCCTGGAATCTCCCGAGAAAAAAGCAAATGCAAAAGCAAAGAAGGCTCAGGAAAATTAAATTTATCTTTAACAAAAAGAAGGCGTGTAAACGACTTCTTTTTTTATTCCTCTGCCATAAGGCTATATGTAAGGAAGCGGTTACCCGCCGATTCAAAAGCATCCCTCGAATCGCTCATGCCCTTCTTGTATATTGTCTTACCGTCAGGGTCGTACCATACCATATTCTGCTCATTATATCCTACAAGTAGAACGGCTCTTCCGTCCTCAGCTATACCAAGCACCGGTATATCCATGCTCAGATAGTATAACGCCACATCCATTGTACAGCCTGTCAGATTCAGGATATGTACTCCGTCAAGATTGTCATTTAGTATCTCGTAAGGATTTTTGCCCTGTGCAAGAAGATATTCCGTGTTTCTGGATATTCCTCTCTGTTTCAGCATTACGTCCAGACATACGGAAAGTGAATCCATGTCTTCAGTCATGCTATCTTCTTTTATGGACATGATCTGGTTTCTGGCATGAGTCTCACCTCTTTTATATACTTCATTACCCTTATTATCGACAACCATGCTCCTGCTGTCAAAGGCCGGCTTTATCGCAAGATTGGGATCGTCTGTCGCAAGTATGATATGTCCGCGATCGTAAAGATAATACCGGTCTTTGTTTTCTGTCAGCTCTGTTTTTGCATTCCTTCCAAATTCAAACAAAACCTCTTTGGGTGTCAGGAACTTGAGCGTTTTCGCATCTATATTACCCTTTAACTCTATCTGGGCTATCTTTTCAAACATATCGGTTACTGCATATACTATTCTGTTTTTGCCGTTCTCCCGGCTCTCATTATTTGTTATCTGATCGTCATGGATTGAAACAAAAGAACCATCTGTGCGTCGTTCCACTCTCTTTAGGCTTATCTGATTATCTATTATGGTACCTTCAACAACATAAATATCGTCGAAACTGTATTCCTTAAGGATACCTCCGTATTCGGATCTGATGATAAGCTTATCCATGAGGAATGTAATGTCACCCAGAACATTTGTGACGATATCGTTATTTCTGCTGACGCCATAGATAAGATCATCATTCATGAATCCAATGGGCTTTATACATTCGGATTCATCCTTTTCCAACATGCTTGTGAATCCGTCTCCCATGTCTATTGTCAATAACTGAGCCTGCGGGAGCTCACTTTCCTTCCAAACTGCCAGCCTTCCGCTTTGTGAGACATACAGACTGCTCTCTGAAACCGTATCTGATATTATCTCAGTTTCAAGAGTATCCATGTCAGCCTTAATGATGTTTCCATCCATAAGTACATAAAGGTTTTTATGATTATTATCAAGATAACTCAGCTTTTCAACATCTGCCATAAGTATCTCGGCGGATTTGTCATATTCTATAAATATCTGCTCTTCAACAGTATTTAACAAGCTGTTAAAGTATTCTACAAGTATTCCAACACTGCCTTCATGAACACCTCTGTTTATATAACCGTATATCATGAATGCCACATTTCCGTTTTCTTCCACAGACAGTATCTTAACATCCGATTTGTCATAGGTGTTTCTAGGATCGGTATCACCGGCTTCATAATAGGCATAGAGGGTTGCCATTTTGTTTGCCGAAACATCGTAGCTGAACAATCTTCCGCAGTTTTCAATTACTATGATGTTTCCGTCATCACTCTCCTCTATGTTAAGCTTATCACTCTGAATACCCAGGACGATCTTGTTGTTGGCCAGGGATTCTTTTTCCGCAGTAAATATCTCATCCATGGTCCTGTCAAATGAAAGAAGATAAAACCTGTCGTTTCCCTGTCTTACTCTGTAGAATTCCTTTATGTGATAGTAATTTACAACAGACTCATTTCTGACACTTACCATATAGTCCAGTTCGGTCGAAAGTGTGGATCTGCTTACATCAAATATGTTTATGCCTATATCTCCCTCTATTCTGGGGTGCATATTTCCCCATCCCAGCTGTCCTATATTGCTGTGAATGCTAACCTT
>CACZSE010000081.1 GCA_902783735.1 uncultured Lachnospiraceae bacterium | reverse complement strand
TATAGGATCTTACGCTGCAAAGTCTGTTCGCCTCATCCTCCGATACAGATACACTTTCCATGAGTGCAGACTTTATCATCTTATAATAATCATCATATGAGATAAAGCTGTTTTCCAGTTCATAGAAATATTCAGTATATAGCCTGCGTAAGATCGGTGCTTTTATAAGTTCTTTTAAGTATCCCGTCACAGTCTGATCATCCTTTTTAAATTAGCAGAGAGATTTTCTATCATTTCTTCATGTATCAGGCACGTATCCAGATAAGCTTCCAGTTTATTTCCGGTACTTCTTACCAGATCCGAAACCTCTATCACGATATTGGGATCGTTGTTAAAGAAAACCGCAGTGACTCCTCCAAGAGCCGCATCCTTTAACTTCTTTCCGTTGATATACAGTCTCTTATTGTCCTTAATATCCAATAATCTGTCGTTAAAAACTATGCTCTCGATAAATGTAAGGGCATAGTCTTCACAGGGATCGATCCTCACACGTTTTGTATTTGCAGGAAACTCGACCGTAACTTTTATATGTCCGGCATCGTCATAGGTCTCATTGAGATAATAAGCATCCTCTTCATTGAATCCCGCACCATGATCGAGATAGATCCTTATCCTCAATTTATCTGCCAGTTCCCTGTTCCGTGAAAGGCTGTCGTCAAGTGACAGTATCTCGCCTCCTATCAGGTCTCTGAGTTCACCCATGGACTTATACTTTCCGGTAACATCCTTTTGGAACAAAGCTTCCTGTTCTCTATATCCCTGCTCTTCATCAACCGTAATTCCAAGGCTTTTAACAATTGAATCGTAATTTAATATCGTCCTACCTTCATCTTCAAGTATGAAACAGTATAATGCTCTGAAAGCCAGTTCCTTTACCGGCACCTTCTTCTTCTGTACCCACTCATAATCAATAACAGTCCATATTTTATCTTTTATGAGAATATTTGAAAAGATCATATCATAGTCGGCTACCGGAACATCCTTTGCAGATCCTATACGCTTCAGATATTCCTTAAACAGTTCTTCAAATCCCTCATTATCGCCCCTGTTAAGACATTCATCCATAAGCTCCGCCAGCGTCTTACCTTCTATGAACGGAAAGATTATCGCCCGTCCTTCATCGACTACTTTGGCAGGACATATGTTGAGTTCCGTATCCTTATAGGCATCCGTTAAAAGGTCGCAATTGTCTCTCATACGGCGGATATGATCGATCCCAACTTCGGATAACGCTCGTTTTTTAACTATCTTCTCGCCATGAATATTTAAGATCTCCGTGCATATCTTATACTCATCCGCTCTGTCATTGGAATACCTTACATATTCCGTCTGAACATCATCTCCGAGAATGACCAGATAGGAATTTGAATAGATATCGAAATAGCCGTCTTCAAGAATACCGTCAAACGTTTTCTTTTCGTCAAAGAGTTTTATGCGGTCTCTGTCAAAGTTTCTGTCATTATTATATAACTCACCCTTTAAAGGAAGTCTTTCATCGGAATAGAGCGATGTCATGAACTTATAATCGGGATATGGATAGAAGAATCGTACATTCTTTTCATTACAGCTTTTAAATAACCTGTTTAAGCCGTTTTTGGAAAAGGTCTTCACTCCGTCCTGAGGCACATAACCCTCAAGGCCCTTAAAATACGAACCGAGATGATCTTCCTTGCATCCCGCAAAATACTTTAATCCGTATTTATTCTCTATAGCAATAACGATCCTGCCGTTAACAGCCGTATGTTTTCTAATGATCCGTAAAAAATCCTCATAAGGTGTTTCTCCACCTATGTAGCTCTGACCATATTCAAAGACACCTATCAACAGACAATAATCGTAGTCAGTATCAAGTTCGGGCTCTATATCGGCAAAATTACCCACTCTTATAGTCACATTGTCGCAATCCTGATTTCTGTATGCATTTATCAGGCTTCGCTTTTTTGACAGATCGACGCAGGTTACCTCTCCGGCCTTTCTCGCCAAAGCGCCCGTTATCGCACCGCAACCGGAACCGATCTCCAAAACCTTGGTATTCTTATCCATTGGAAGCCAGTCAACTATATTTTCCCTTCCTTTGGAAAAATGATATAAAACAGGCCATGAAGCCTGTTCCTCTATGATACGCGGATACTCGACTTTAGAATAGTTTTTTGCTATATCGAGCATGGTATCCTCTATGTCTCCGTCACAATACAGATCCTCTCCGGGATATTTACTGTAATCCAATGTGACCTTTCCTATTGTATCCCTTAGTTCCATATATGCTCCTATTTAGTGCTATCGATAACCTTTACTTTGGAATTCATGTCAAAATATCCTACCGTGTCCTTGTCGGATACGACCGTAAGATTCAAAACATCATATAATCTGTGATAAACATCAAATTTATCATCCTCATAGCCGGTGACGCCGAAGCTGAGCAGGTATTCACCACCCTGGAGATCCATTTTCTGTGTAAATGTGACTTCCTTTACGTCTCCGTTTTTAACACTTTTCAAAAATGCCTTCTCATACATCGAATTCGTGCCGGTTATCTCCGTTCCCCGAATATTCTTAACGGTAAAGGCAAAGATCGGTGCTTTAACATCCTGCGTGAAATCTACGGTATAATGGATGGTCCATTCTTCACCTTTAATGATAGCCGTAGTCACGGTGCCATTCTTGTCTGTTATATAATAGTCCCTTATGTGAGCTGCGCCGTTACCGTATTCGATGGCCGCCGGATTTATGGCTCCGTTAGCTGCTTTTTCTTTTATCTGCTCATCTTCAAGAAGGTTGTTATCATCCTGATCGGGTACATGATATTGTCCCACAAGCACCTGCTTATAGGCATCTATCATCTCTTTAGGGTCTCCCTCACCGAGTTTTACACCCTTGTTTAACAGTATGACCCTGTCACAGTATTTTGCTATGGAGCTCAGATCATGGCTTACAAAAAGGATCGTTTTCCCCTGTGCCTTGAATTCTTCAAATTTATGATAGCATTTTGCCTGGAAGAAAACGTCTCCCACGGAAAGTGCTTCATCCACTATGAGTATCTCAGGCTCTATATTGATAGCGACCGCAAATGCAAGTCTGACAAACATTCCGCTGGAATAAGTCTTACACGGTTGATACACATAATCCCCTATGTCGGCGAATTCCAGTATACTTTCAAGCTTCTCATCTATTTCTTTTTCCGAAAAGCCCATCATGGTACCGTTGAGATAGATATTCTCAATGCCGTTATACTCCATGTTAAAACCGGCTCCAAGCTCTAACAGTGCACTTATCCTTCCATTGACGGTTATATTACCTTTAGAAGGGCTCAAAACACCTGTAATGATCTTAAGGATCGTAGATTTTCCGGATCCGTTTGTTCCGATAATACCGACTGTTTCACCCTTTTTGATCGTAAGATCGATATCTGTAAGGGCATAGTGTTCCTTATGTCTTTTCTTTTTGCTGAAACCAAGAGCTTCCTTCATGCGATCCGAAGGCTTGTCATATAATCTGTATATCTTAGAGATATTCTCAGCCTGTATCACAATATCATTTAATTGTTCATTTATATTTTCTGCCATACGTTTCCTATAGTACATCCGCAAAATGAGGTTTTAGGCGTTTAAATATCAGACATCCTATTCCAAACAAAACAACCGTAAATATCCAAAAATACATGGTTGAGTAGAAATCTTCGAAAAACCACTGTTTTTCACATATAGAGCTTCTGTAACCTTCAACAATATATACCAGTGGGTTAATCTTTATGTATGTCTGCACCTTCAGGTCAAAAGCCGAAATATTCCATAAGATCGGAGTAGCCCACATGCCTATCTGCAGGATAATGCTTATGATCTGCGCTATATCTTTAAAGAATACCATGATCGCACAGGTCGAATAGCATAATGCCAGAACAAAGATAAAAGTACACAGGCTGTAATACAATATCTGGATCGTATAGATCGTAGGATAAAAATCGTATATAGCCGCAATGACAAGCATTATGACAACAAAAAAAGCATGTATGAAAGTTGCGGCTATTACTTTGATTATCGGTAATATGCTTATCTTAAAAACAACCTTCTTTACAAGATATGTATATTCTATCAATGCCTGCGTCCCATTGTTCAGGGCTTCCGTAAAATAAAACCATGGAACCAGACCCGCAGTCAGGAACAATACATAAGGTATGCTTGTGGCTCTTGCTCCCATCTGATCATCTGCTCCCATGATCACATCAAAAACGATATAGTACATTATAACTGTAACGATCGGCTGGATCATGGCCCAGACGGCCCCAAGATACGAACCCGCATATCTCTTTTTGAAATCATTTTTTGCCAGTTTCCATATGAGATGACGATTTTGCCACAATTCAACAGGCAAAACGGTGATCTTGTCGTATAAGACGATAAATGCGATCTCAGCCACAGCAATGATGGAAATAGCAATGATCTTCTTGGTTATCTCATCCCGGCGTACCGCCAGAGGATTGTGATGAAATCCTATGATCAGGGCCATAATGATCATGATCATCGTAAAAAACATGATCCCTGCCCGTTTTGATATATGGATGTTTTCTTTTAAATGTTTCATAACCGATCCTTAAAGGTTGTGTTCTTTTTTATAATCTTCAAAAGATCCGTGACAGGTATCCTTGGGTGAGAGTATAAGCTCTGCCTCATTGTCGAATGGCCATTTTACACCGATGGAAGGATCGTTGTACATGATCCCGCCTTCATCGTTCGGATGATAAAAATCCGATACTTTATATACAAATTCGGCACGATCGCTCATGACATAAAAACCGTGTGCGAAACCCTTGGGAACAAAAAACTGTTTCTTGTTCTCAGCCGAAAGCTCAACTCCGAACCATTTACCAAAAGTCTTTGATCCTTCTCTCAGATCCACCGCTACATCGAACACTTTTCCGCTGATCACTCTGACAAGCTTATCCTGCGGATAATTGATCTGGAAATGAAGACCTCGAAGCACATTTTTAACCGATGCCGACTGATTGTCCTGAACGAATGTAACATCTATCCCTGCTTCCTTAAAATCGTTGTACTGATAGGTTTCTATAAAATAACCTCTCTGGTCTTCATGCACTTCAGGCGTTATCACTTTCAATCCTTCGATTTCACATGTCTCTACTGATATCTTGCCCATCTTCATCATTCTCCCTTGATGTATTTTTATCGTCCGATACGTCAATATCCAAATAACTCAGGTTCATGTCTACTCTGCCTTCTATGCCGGGTATCCTTCCCGCTGAGCTGTACTGCCAGATCTGATAGGTGGCCCCGTATGTAGGCTTGTCTGCATATTCGGCCAGCCATGTTATATTGTCCGCCGAAAGCTTGGAAATGTCCAGTCTGTTATTGAACCAGTTCTTGGACGCATATATTCCCGCTTTTTTACCACTGTTTCTTACAGTCTCACAGAAAGCCTGCAATGCTTTGCTTCTGGCCGTAACAGATAAGTCATCCGCCCTTCCTTTTCCTCCGGCGGATTCACTGTCAATAAATATCGGATATGAGATCTTATAACCTTTTAACAGGCTCAAAACCGCGCTTGCTTCTTC
Source organism: uncultured Lachnospiraceae bacterium (assembly GCA_902783735.1). Classification (GTDB taxonomy): domain Bacteria; phylum Bacillota; class Clostridia; order Lachnospirales; family Lachnospiraceae; genus Colinaster. The sequence continues at coordinate 3,849 of CACZSE010000081.1, read as the reverse complement.
AATGGCTTCCTTTTCATCCAGCGCCTGTGTAAAGAAATATACTCCCACATCGAGACCGGCTTTTAAAGCCCCCTCGATATTTCTTCTGTAATACGGATCTTCTACTATGACACCTGAAGACGATCCCCTGTATCCGCATCTTATAATGGCAAAACTCACGCCTTCGTCCGCCACTTTCTGCCAGTCTATATCTCCGTTATATTTTGATACGTCGATTCCGAAAACTGCTCCCTGCGTTGTCTTTACGGCAGTTGTTCCCAATGTTTCATCATCGGCATCCTTTTCGGCAGTATCTTCCTTCTTAACATCGATATCCGCTTCGGTCTTTATAAGGTATGATATGTCCTTTACTGCCTTATATTCTATATTTGCCTTAACAGATATCTTAACAGGATTTTCCGGAAATGCATAACCTGTGATATCTTCCATGCTGATACTGTAATCACCGGGAGACAGATCGTTTATCAGGATCATTCCGTCACGATCTTCGTCGCCATACTCTCCCAATCCTTCAACGCCTGCGCAGAAACGTCTGCCTTTTATGACTTTTCCTTCTTCATCAAGAACGACGATCCTTATATCCTTATCTATGCACGACACAAGGAAATCCGCTTTCTTTTCTTCCTTGACTTCATATTTGCCGTCGGCAAGCTTAACCTCATCAAAAAAAGTCTCATCATTCATCCAGTCATACAGATGAGATGCGGGATCGTATTCCTCTTCTGCAGGAACATCCGCTGTGACTTGTGATCCGTTCTTATTCTTAGATGAGCCGGAAAATGCGCCGTTTATTCCCAGTACTATCAATAGCACCGTAACTGCAAACAGGGACACTATCAGCATCCCTATCTTTACCAGTTTAGAGTCCATTGGCTACCTCTAACAAATATTTGCCATAATCTGTCTTAAGTAACGGTTCCGCTAACTTAAGAAGCTGTTCCTTATCTATAAATCCCCTCTTATAGGCTATCTCTTCTATGCAAGAGATATACAGTCCCTGTCTCTTCTGAAAAGCTGCCACAAAATTGGCGGCATCCAAAAGCGAATCGTGATTCCCTGTATCAAGCCAGGCAAAACCTCTTCCCATGGTTTCCACGCAGAGGTCACCTCTTTCTAAATATGTGTTATTGACTGCCGTTATCTCGATCTCGCCTCTGGCTGACGGCTTTATGCCTTTTGCTATCTCAACCACATCATTGTCATAAAAATATAATCCCGGAACAGCATAATTGCTCTTTGGTTTCTCCGGTTTTTCTTCGATCGAGATCGCCTTTTTGTTTTCGTCAAATTCAACAACACCATATTCCCTCGGATCTCGTACATAATATCCGAAAATGGTCGCACCTTTTTTTCTTTGGGCAACTTCTCTTAAGAGTTTCGAAAAACTCTGACCATAGAATATGTTATCGCCCAAAACCAAAGCCACGCTATCTTTTCCTATAAACTCCTCGCCGATGATAAATGCATCGGCAAGGCCTCTGGGATACTCCTGTATCGCATAGCTTAATGTCAGTCCGAGCTGCTTTCCGTCTCCGAGAAGCTCTTTAAATACCGGAAGATCCCTCGGTGTGGATATGATGAGTATCTCACGGATATCCGCCAGCATAAGAGTGCTGAGAGGATAGTATATCATGGGCTTGTCATATACAGGCATGATCTGCTTGGATATAGCTTTTGTAAGTGGATATAATCTGGTGCCGGAGCCTCCGGCAAGAATGATACCTTTCATCGTTTACTCCTTCAGAGGATCAATACCCCAGATAGCTCAGGTTCATGTCGGTGTTTCCGCTGATACCGCCAACGCTTCCCTTAGAAGAGTACTGCCACATGTCATATTTACCCGAATAGGTGGGCTGTGTATTGTACTGAGCTAACCAGATCTTATAATTGCTTAGAGATCCTACATTCATTTTTCCCGACAGCCATGATTTGTTAGCATATACGCCGGCTGTATAACCACTGTTCTTGATGGTCTCGCAATAAGCCTTTATAACAGCGGTTCTTGTGTTTGAATCGATCCTGTCTCCTCTTCCGCCACTGTCCTCAACATCCAAAAATACAGGATATGAGATCTTGTAGTTCTTTATAAGACCTATTGTCATGGATGCTTCTTCAACCGCCTCAACATCACTGATGGCCTGACTGAAGAAGTATATTCCGACTTTGAGTCCTGCGTCTGTGGCTCCCTTTATGTTTGTCTTAAACTTCGGATCCTCTACCATAACACCTGTAGATGAACCTCTGTATCCGCATCTGATTATAACAAATGATACTCCCGAATTCTTTACGGCCGTCCAGTTGATGTTTCCGTTCCATTTTGAAACATCGATCCCCATTGTTCCGGAACCCTTCATGAGAGCACCGGTACTGTCGAAGTTATATTTTGCTCCCTGTATTACCTGTTCTCCGGTAACCTTATTTCCGTTCTTATCAAAGAAATAAGTTTCATTGTTTATTACCTGCCAGCCTGTATATTTGTAGGCTGTCGTATCGTCCGGAGAAGGCTCTGCCTTTTTGTAAAACTCCTTTGCGGTATAATAGTCGGCGAACTTAGCTTCCACATAGTTTCCGTCGGCATCCTTGATATACATCTGATTGCCCTTTTTATCCTTGAGCAGTGATGTTTTATCCTCCTTGGGATTTACCTTCGGAGTTGTGGAAGGTGTGGGCGTTGCGCTTACCGAAGCCGTTGCTTTTGCAGATATCTTGGCTGCTGCCGTAAGTGTAGGTGCCGCAGCTTTTGCTTCTGCCGTTGCGCTTGCCGAATCAGCTGCTGCTTTAGTGGCATCAGCCTGTGCTCCCGCTGTTGCTCCGGCCTGTGCTTCAGCTGTTGCTACTGCGGAATCGGAAGCGGATTTTGTTGCTTCTGCCTGTGCTCCTGCCGTCGCTTCCGCTTCTGCTGCCGCAGATGCCGTTGCCTGAGCTTCGATAGTTACCGCAGCGCTGTCTTCCTGGGCTGCATTGGTAAGATCGGCAGCTTCTTTTGTAGCTGCTGCCTCAACAGCTGCTGTAGCTTCCGCATCTTCCTGAGATGTTTCTCCATCCGATTCACTCATAACATGAGCAAACGGACGCTGCAAAACGTAGGGCGCAGGTATCTCTCGATTTGATGCAAACTTCCGATCATCCACCACTACGGGCGTTACGCCCATGAGCTTTGCCGATTTATCTTTGGCAGATGCTGTGGGAGTGATCTTTGCGGGATCCTGTATGCTTGACTTTGTAACCGAAGAATACCCGTCTGTAAGAGCAGTCTTTGTAGACTCAACCCACTCGACCGTATCCTTAAGAGAGCCCTCGGTAGCAAGTCCTGCCGCAGTATCCTCTTTCTTTGCATTGATCTCGGACTCTTTCTTTACTTCATCCGAAACGTCTATCTTCTTATAATCGATATTTTCCTTAACGTTTACAGTTACGGATTCTTTGCTGTATGTAAGGCCTTTATCATCGATATCAGCCATAGATACCGTTGTTTTACCCGGTTCCATGTTATTGAGGTAGATGATGCCGTCCTTATCGTCATCCACTGCGGAGAACTTTTTATTTCTGGCATCTACGATATCTACCTTGAACTCATGATTTCCAACAAGCTTTTTGCTCTTTGCGTTGATGAATTTGATCTTGAGGTCCTTCTTTACCGATGTGAGTGTCATTGTAACGGAAACGGTGTTGTCTTCTTCCTTTTCCTGATACTCCGGAAGCTTATCGGGCTCTTCTTCCTCAGGCTCTTCTTCTATCTCGGCTACCATCTTCTTTGCATCGGCAACGGCAACAAGCTTACTGCTTCCCGTAACTCCGATGGTCTGCATCTTCTCTCCCAGATAAGCGAATTCCGCGATCTTTGTCTGT
>CACZSE010000080.1 GCA_902783735.1 uncultured Lachnospiraceae bacterium | reverse complement strand
GCTCAAATTATTGACGATACAGTTGGCAACACTTTAGTTTCAGCTTCTACAACCGAAAAGGAGATCAAGAAGGAACTTGAGAAGACCAATAACGTTGATGCGGCAGCATATATCGGACAGGTGATCGCAAAGAGAGCCATCGACAAAGGTATTAAGACTGTTGTCTTTGACAGAGGCGGCTTTATATATCAGGGTAAAGTTAAGGCATTAGCAGACGCAGCTAGAGAAGCTGGTTTGGAATTCTAGGAAAGGGAGATAGATAACACATGAAACGTACTCTCATTGATACATCAAACATGGAGTTGACTGAAAAAGTTGTTACCATCAAGCGTGTAACCAAGGTTGTTAAGGGTGGTCGTAACATGCGCTTTACTGCTCTCGTAGTAGTAGGCGATGGCAATGGTCATGTAGGTGCAGGTCTCGGTAAAGCAACTGAAATACCCGAAGCGATCCGTAAGGGAAAAGAAGATGCTATCAAAAACATGGTAGAGGTCGCACTTGATGAGAATAAGTCAATTACTCATGACTATTTAGGTAAATTTGGTTCAGCAACAGTTCTTTTAAAGAAGGCTCCCGAAGGTACAGGTATCATCGCAGGTGGTCCCGCACGTATCGCGTGTGAACTTGCAGGCGTTAAGAATATCCGTACAAAATCTTTGGGTTCCAACAACAAGCAGAATGTTGTACTTGCAACCATCCAGGGCCTGAGTGAACTTAAGAGTCCTGAAGAAGTAGCTAAGAATCGTGGCAAGTCAGTTGCTGAGATCTGTGGTTAGGAGGATAAGATATCATGGCAGATAAGATGTTAAAGATCACATTGGTAAAATCTCCTATCGGTGCTGTTCCCAAGAATAGAGCAACGATTGAGGCTATGGGTCTTACAAAGTTAAATAAGTCGATCGTGTTGCCCGACAATGATGCAACACGCGGTATGATCCGTAAGGTAGGATACATGCTTAAGGTAGAAGAAGCTTAATAAAAAGGAGGTGTCAGCAAAATGGAATTATCGAATTTACAGCCTGCAGCAGGTTCTAAACATAGTGATAATTTTAGAAGAGGACGTGGACACGGTTCAGGAAATGGCAAGACAGCCGGTAAAGGCCACAAAGGTCAGAAGGCTCGTTCAGGTGCACCGAGAATAGGTTTCGAAGGTGGACAGATGCCTTTATACAGACGTCTTCCTAAGCGTGGCTTTACAAACAGAAACAGTAAAGACATCGTAGGAATAAACGTTAGCGAGTTAGAAAGATTCAGAAGTGGTTCTACTGTAACAGTAGAAAAAATGATTGAAGTAGGACTCATCAAGGACGCACGTGATGGCGTAAAGATCCTTGGAAACGGTGAATTAACTAAGAAGCTTAACGTTAAAGCTAATGCATTCAGTGCAACGGCAAAAGAAAAAATTGAGGCTCTTGGTGGAACAGTAGAGGTGATCTAATGCTTACTACACTAAAGAATGCATTTAAGATTAAAGAAATAAGAGTTAAACTGCTCTATACTCTGATGATGCTTGTGATCATTCGTTTGGGCTGTGAGCTTCCGGTTCCCGGAGTAAACCGTGAGTACTTTGCTCAGTGGTATGCTTCTCAGCTTGGAGATTCAGGTATTATTAATGCATTTACTGGTGGTTCTTTCATGAACATGTCAGTGTTCGCACTGAACATTACGCCCTACATCACATCTTCGATCATCATGCAGCTTTTGACTATCGCTATACCTAAGTTGGAAGAGATGCAGAAAGATGGCGAAGAAGGAAGAAAAAAGATCGCTTCGATAACCAGATACGTAACAGTAGGACTCGCACTTATCGAGTCAACTGCAATGTCGATCGGTTTTGGAAGAAGCGGCCTTTTGCAGACATACAATGCACTCAATGTTTTAACTGTTATTGCATGTCTCACAGCAGGTTCTGCGATCCTTATGTGGTTTGGTGAGCGTATCACTGAAAACGGTGTCGGAAACGGTATATCTATCGTATTGACGATCAATATCATTTCAAGAATACCCGCCGACATGAAGAGCTTGTATGAGCAGTTTGTTAAAGACAGATCTATCGGTGTCGGTTCTGTATCGGCATTGGTGATCATAGCTATCATATTGGGCATGGTAGTTTTGGTTATCATCTTAAACGATGGTATAAGAAAGATACCTGTTCAGTATGCCAAGAAAATGCAGGGACGTAAGATGGTTGGCGGTCAGTCGACACACATTCCGTTAAGGATAAACACTGCCGGTGTTATTCCGATCATCTTCGCTTCATCAATAATGGAGTTTCCCAGAGTTATCATTTCATTATTCGGAGTTAATCTCAATGAATTCTGGAGTGAGTTTATGAAGTATATCAACTCAACATATTGGTGTGATCTTTCAAATCCCAAGTATTCGATCGGATTACTTGCCTATATCATAATGGTAATATTCTTCGCATACTTCTATACGTCGATCACATTCAATCCGTTGGAAGTTGCCGATAATATGAAGAAGAACGGCGGATTCATCCCCGGTATCAGACCCGGTAAGCCCACCAGTGATTATCTTACAAAGATACTTAACTACATCATCTTTATAGGTGCATGCGGACTTACAATAGTAGGTGTTTTACCTTACATATTTAACGGTCTGTTTGGTGCAAGCGTATCATTTGGCGGAACCAGTCTTATTATTATCGTAAGTGTTATCCTTGAGACGATCAAGCAGATAGAGTCACAGATGCTTGTACGTAACTACAGAGGATTTTTAAATGAGTAATGATTGACATGTGTTTTAGGGACAGCGCGTTTTTGTGCTGTCCCAAAACAGCATATATAACGGAGATTGATTATGAAGATTATCATGTTAGGTGCTCCGGGTGCCGGAAAAGGTACTCAGGCAAAGATGATTGCAGATAAATATTCTATTCCCCATATATCTACAGGTGATATATTCAGGGCAAATATCAAGAACGGAACAGAACTTGGTAAGGAAGCAAAAAAATATATGGATAACGGTCAGCTCGTTCCCGATGAACTGACGGTTAAGATCCTTTTGGACAGAGTTGCAAACGATGATTGCAAAAACGGTTATGTTCTGGACGGTTTTCCGAGGACAATACCTCAGGCTGAGGTACTTGACAGCGAGTTAAACAAACTCGGAGATAAGATCGATTATGCTATAAATGTTGATGTTCCCGATGAGAATATCGTAAACAGAATGTCAGGAAGACGCGCATGTGTAAATTGCGGAGCAACATATCATATTGTTCACATTCCTCCGAAGAAGGAAGGCATTTGCGATAAGTGCGGCAATGAGCTCATTTTAAGAGATGATGATAAGCCGGAAACGGTTTTGAAGAGACTGAGCGTATACCATGAGCAGACACAGCCCCTGATAGATTTCTATAACGCAAAAAATGTTTTAAAGACAGTTGACGGAACAGTTGATTCTGCCGAAGTATTCGGACAGATAACTGCCATCCTGGGTTAACAGAGGTAGGTAAGATGGCTATTTCTATAAAATCTCCCAGAGAGATAGAACTCATGAGAGAGTCATGCAAACTTCTTGCAAAGGTATATGAGGAACTTGAGAAGGCCGTTAAACCGGGTATATCTACCTGGGAGATAAATGTTATCGGCGACAGGTTGATAAGAGAGGCCGGAGGTATTCCGAATTTCCTAAACTATAATGGCTTTCCTGCTTCCATTTGTACATCAGTAAATGAAGAAGTCGTACACGGTATACCGAGAAAAGACTGTATATTGAAAGAAGGAGATATAATATCTCTGGATGCGGGTCTTATCTATAAAGGATATCATTCGGACGCAGCAAGGACTGTCAGAGTGGGAAAGGTAAGCAAAGAAGTTGATGATCTTGTGAGGATCACAAAGGAGAGTTTCTTTGAAGGCATTAAATATGCTAAAGCCGGAAATCATCTTTATGATATAAGCAATGCGATCGATGATTATATATCACAGTACGGATACGGAATAGTTCGCGAGCTTGTAGGACACGGTATAGGGACCCAGCTTCATGAGGATCCGCAGATCCCGAATTTCAGACAGCATAAACGAGGCCCGAAGCTGTATCCGGGAATGACATTGGCAATAGAGCCCATGATAAATATGGGAAGGGCGGATGTTGAATGGCTCGATGATGACTGGACAGTAGTTGCTGAAGACGGATTGCCGTCTGCTCATTACGAGAATACCATACTGATAACGGATGGTGAACCCGAAATATTAACACTTCTTTAGGAGGATGGAAAATGTCAAAAACCGATGTAATAGAAATAGAAGGAACTGTAGTTGAAAAGCTTCCCAATACGATGTTTCAGGTTGAACTGGAGAACGGACACAGAGTACTGGCTCACATAAGCGGTAAATTACGCCAGAATTTCATCAGGATCCTTCCCGGTGACAAGGTTACTCTTGAGATGTCGCCTTACGATCTGAGCAAGGGAAGAATAATTTGGAGAGATAAATAAAATAATTCTTGCATTTTGACATCTTAGATGTTAGAATATAAAGCGGTCTTTTTATGAGATAGTTCGGAAAGGAGGGTTTAACATGAAGGTTAGAT
>CACZSE010000079.1 GCA_902783735.1 uncultured Lachnospiraceae bacterium | reverse complement strand
GCCATAAATATGGCAGTCACCACTCCTATCAAAACACATTCAATAATACTGTATATTATGTAATGAGAAAGGATGTCATCACATCTGGTAAGAAATACTTTTATAGACATATACTTCTCTCTTGAAAACAATGCGCGCAGAAATCTTCCGACACCGTGAACCAATGATTTCTTTGCCATGATCAGATATACGGAAAGGATAAATCCGAGCACCCAGTTTATAAGTGATTTCCCGACTCCGGCAGACGCATCAACAATATTTCCTATATTATCGGTAATATAAGTTATGACATGTTTTGATATGTTTTCCGAAGAATATAAGACCTTCTGTACGTCTACATATTTTGATATCTGCCACTTATCCAGAAATTCTTTTAAAGAAAACAGATAATCATCAAAATTTCCTGCAAAGGTTTTTATACTGTCCACCAGCTGCGGTATGAGTGTCCCGAGCAGAAATCCCAGTATCAGTACCACCAGTACGATCGCTACAACCGAAGAGACAGACCATCTGACCTTTTCATTGGATATCTTACAGACAACCTTTCTCTCGAAAAACTTTGCGAGCGGATTTATCAGATATGCCAGTACACATCCGATTATAAGCGGCATAAAATATCCGAACAGGGTCTTTAGGGTTTCTAAAACGGCAGATATATTTGACAATGCCACATATAATATGATGCCGACACACGTCACAAGCATCGCATTAAACCATTTCTTTTCCTTCAAATCTTCATATTTCATCAGATCTAATCCCCTTTTACTTTAAAACAACATAATTCTTATTGTTGTCATCTGTCTCTATCTTCACCTGAGGGATACTCTCGATATATTTTGATAATTTTGAATATCCGAGTTCCTTGGGTTTAAAATACGGAAAGGCTGCATGTATTTCCCTTCCAAGATCCGCAAGTTCAGGTCTTTTCTTCGCTTTTTCCAATATATATTCTTCTACCGAATCGTGTTTCTTCTGCTGATGCTTACGAACAATATATGCTACCGAACCCTTTTGCTTTACCTCAAATTTGGTCTCATCTTCCACAAATTTTCTGAATAATGAGTAACCGTAATTTCTCTCATCAAAATCTGCAAATTCTCTTTGAAGCTGGCTCTTGGTAGAAGCAAGATATGCATTTTCGCCGCGTCCCTCAGCCTGTTGTACAATATAATTTATAGCCATCTTTATCTCACTCAGAGGTGTTACGGCGCTGTCCTGCTTTTCATCGGCAGGAAGGTAACTGTCGGAATCATCGTCAGTGATCTTATCTAAGAATTTATATTCGTTACATGCCGATATAAAAGTCTTTGAAGCATCACTTTTTCCCATTCCGATGACACGTTTACCGCCTTCTCTCAAACGGTTTGCCAAACGCGTGAAATCACTGTCAGACGTAACGATGCAAAAGCCGTCGACATTGTTTTGGTATAAGATGTCCATTGCGTCTATCACGAGCATTATATCCGCAGCATTCTTCCCTGTTTTATATATGGCCTGATGGATCGGAACTATCGCATAATCAAGCCCTCTTTTAGCCCAATCACTCATCTTGGGATTGGAGAAATCTCCATACATTCTTTGAAAGGAGATATCACCATACTGTTTTAATTCCTTCAGAACCACGTCAAGGTATTTGACGCTGGTATTCTCAGCATCTATTAACAGCGCTATCTTATCACTCATATGACTACTCCCTGTGATCGAATACTCTCTGGGTCTTCTTCTCGGAACGAGGAAGTGTATTCAATGATACTATTGATACCTTTGGCGTTACGTTCATTCTTGATTTGAACAGTCTCTTTATTTCATCGCCTGCTTTTGCGAAATCAACTCTTCCGTCTGCTTCGGCCGTTATCATGATGATATCCCTGTTATTGCTCTCGTCATGAGCGATATCGATCTTGTACTCACTTGATACACCGTCAACCATGCCAAGGATCTCCTCAACCTGACTCGGGAACATATTAACGCCATGTACCTTAAACATATCATCACTTCTTCCTTTTATGGTATCAAGGCGAGGATATGTACGTCCGCAAGAACATTGTCCGGGTATGATCTTTGAAAGATCATGAGTCCTGAATCTGATAAGAGGAGCGCCTTCTTTCACAAGGGTTGTGATAACGATCTCTCCCTCTTCTCCGTCGGGAAGTACCTCTCCGGTTTTGGGATCAATGATCTCCGTATAGAGATAGTCATCAAAAATATGCATTCCCGTCTGATCGGGACAATTGATACCAATACCGGGTCCATATATCTCAGTCAGTCCGTAAATGTCATATAATTCTATTCCCAACTCTTTTGCAATGTAGTTTCTCTTAGCATCACTCCAGCGCTCGGATCCGATGACACCCTTTTTAAGTTTTATCTTATCCTTAAGTCCTCTTTTGTTTATCTCCTCCGCAAGTAAAAGTGCATATGAAGATGTTGCGCAAAGAACGGTCGATTCCAGATCTATCATCATCTGGATCTGTTTATCCGTATTTCCCGGTCCCATAGGGATAGCCATTGCTCCAAGTCTTTCACATCCTGCCTGAAAACCGATACCTGCAGTCCACAATCCGTATCCGGGTGTGATCTGTATTCTGTCCTTTGAAGTGATACCGGCTATCTCATAGCATCTTGCGAACATTATCGCCCAATCTTCCACATCCTTTGCTGTATATGGTATAATGACAGGCTTTCCGGTTGTTCCGCTGGATGAGTGAATACGTACGACTTTTTCATCCTCAACCGCCTGTATACCGAGAGGATATGCATTTCTCAGATCCGATTTGTCGGTAAACGGTATCTTCTCAAAATCCTCAGGCGATGAAACCCCGGTGATCCCTGCCTTCTTATAAACTTCACTGTAATAGTTGTTGCTGGCCAATATTCTTTTGATCTGCTTATCTACCAGTTCAAGCTGTTTTTCATTGATCTTCATTTCTGTCTCTTCTCCTATTCATGTTAAATTTGGGCGTTACTGCCGATCTCATATCCCTTCATAAAGGCTTTTTTGTTTATTTCAAGAAACTTTTGGGGTATACGTTTTGTAAGCTGATCCTGTACGGTATCAAAGCTTACTCCGAGAACATCGGCTCCGGTAGCTATCCCCAGGATCACAATGTTAAAAAACTTTGACGATCCAAACTCTTTACATACTTCTTCACTGTTTACAAATATGCATTTACACTTTTTTAATAAGTAATCAGTCATTACAGAAGCATCGTAGCTATTATCCTCCGAAGATGCGCCGACCGGATCCGTCGGTACAGTATTAACGATCACTACACCGTCTTTTTTCAGATATTTGATATTCCTCACCGCTTCGCCCGGTTCAAATGCAAGTAAAAGGTCTGCGCTGCCATGGGGTATCAGCGGCGAATAAGACTCTCCGATCCTTACATGACTGGTTACCGAGCCTCCTCTTTGGGCCATACCTATCGTTTCTGCCGAATGCACAGTCTTTTTTTCTTCCATTGCCGCCGAAGCTATGATCTTGGAAGCCAAAACAGTACCCTGGCCTCCGACTCCGCATATCAGTATATCTTTATTCATGATCTACTCCCTTCCAAATCCCGAATGGCTTCAACGGGACAGATCTGCTCACAAAGGCCGCATCCGGTACACAGATCCATATCTATGCTAACCCCTTTTTCGGTACCTGCCAGTGCGGGACAACCAATCTCCCGTATGCATTTTTTACAGTTAATACATTTTTCACTGTCCACACAGCATTTCCCGGAGGGTTTCGCGATGGCTATACATGGAGATTTAAATATTATAGCCTTAACACCTTTTAAAGATGCACAATCCTTTACAGCTTCCACACTCTTTTTAAGATCGAGCGGATCTACTGTCATTACAGTTTTTACGCCTATACCCCGGAGTACTTTTTCAATATCTACCTTGTCGACAATATTTCCCATCATATTCTTCCCTGTTCCGGGATGAGGCTGATGACCAGTCATGGCAGTTGTAGAATTATCCAGAACACAAAGGATCATATCCGCTTCATTGTATACGGCATTGATCACTCCCGTAATACCCGATGCAAAAAAAGTCGAATCGCCGACAAAAGCAAAGCTTGTTGCATCTTCATTTACATGATCCAGTCCTTGTGCCATGGTTATACCCGCACCCATGCAAAGGCATGTATCCACCATATCAAGAGGCATAGCATTGCCCAACGTATAACAACCGATATCACCGCAAAAATATGCTTTTTTCCCTTGCATAGCTCTTTTTACGGCATAAAACGAACCTCTGTGCGGACAACCTGCACACAGTACCGGAGGGCGAACAGGAAGCCCGGGTGAATCAGACACATCTATCTGTTCAAGTCCTATATCTTCTCCCAGATATTCTTTTAATATCTTTGCAACGATCTCAACGCTCAACTCACCATTGTGAGGAACCTCTCCGTCCAGTTTTCCTCTGACTTCGATCGCAAGTTTATGTCTGCCGGAAAGCTTAAGGATCTGTTCTTCGATATAAGGGCTGAGTTCCTCAAAACACAAAACCTCATCTGCCCCTTTTAATGCCTCCAGCATAAAGCTTTCGGGAAACGGAAATGCGGTAGCCACACGTATCAGACGCACATCCGTATTGCCTTTCAGGCACTCTTTTACATAAGAGTAGCTGACACCGCTTGCAACTATAGCTTTTTTTGCTGCAGGACAGGCAACGCTGTTAAATCCGTATGAAGAAAGATCTTCTGCTATGGAAACATTTCTTTTTTCAATATTTCCATGGTTAATATATGATAACCTCGGGAAGATGACCCAGCGTTTTGAGTCCTTTACAAATCCTTCATATTCTCTTGGTTTATAGATATCTTCAACATCAATGGAAGCATATGCATGGCAGACCCTTGTCGTAGGTCTGAACAACACAGGTGTAGAATACTTCTCAGAATATTCAAAGGCGTCCTGTATCATTACATAAGCTTCTTCGGGGGTTGCGGGATCAAAAACCGGGATCCTGCAAAAATCCGCAAATCTTCTTGTATCCTGCTCCGTTTGTGATGAGATCGGTCCCGGATCATCTGCGCTGACAATGACCATACCGCCCTTAACTCCGACATATGCCAGTGACATGAGCGGATCTGAAGCAACATTTAATCCTACCTGTTTCATTGTGACCATGGCACGTGCTCCGCTGTATGCAGCTGCCGCAGCCACTTCAAGTGCCGCTTTTTCATTGACAGACCACTCCAGATGGAGACCTTCATGCGGATATTTGGAGAGCGTCTCGATGATCTCGGATGAAGGTGTTCCGGGATAACCGGCCACAAGATTTACTCCTGCCGCCATTGCTCCCAGTGCTATGGCACCGTTTCCCATTAGATATTCTTTCATGATTTACCTCATAGCTTTATCGTTTTTGTTGAATGAACAACATATTTATTTTACCATATTTTTGGAAATACTGCTCTTTTTTGTATCACAACTGTTACACTTTGGATGTTATACTAAACATGCAAGATGTTAAAATACTTTCCTGGTTACACCCGAAAGGGTGATCATCATACTCCTTTACTCTTAAAAGCCACCGAATAACGGTGGCTTTTAAAGTTTTCCTGCATGTATTGTCTTTATATGATCATTCTTTTATGACATCGGTAACATCTGCCATCCTTATCGGATCTCCATCTTCAAACACCAGTCTTTCATCCATAATATCCACATGATCGAAGATGCGGGTCTCCGTAACATAATTGCCTTTTTCCATAACACCAAATGTCCTGTAATAGGTGATAAGTATCCTTGAGCCCTTTTTCATGTTCATAAAGGCAGAATTTATCTCATTTAGTTTATCCTCTTCAAGAGTTATGCGTTCATCATATATGTGCCCCGCCTCATCCACAGCATCATCATATCCGACAAGTGCGGCAAACGGAGCGAATTGTGCTGCCCTTTTTATGAGCGGCATATGGGGTCTTTTTTTTGACTGATAATGCTCATGCTCTATTATGTGATCGTAGTCTTTCATAACATCTATGCCTTATGACCGCCTATCTGACGATTTCTCTCCCTGCCGGTAGCTCCATCCAAAAAGCTGGTACCTTTTAGCAATGCATTTTTCCCATAACGGTCTTTTATCTGCAATGCTGCTTTCTGTAAAGCATTTTCCTTTTCAAGTCGTTCCTTCTCAGCCCTTCTTTCTTCCGTCAGTCTGTCATAATCCGTAAAAAGATCGAGCTGTTCAAATTCGGGATCGTCGGATTTATCATTTTCATCGGTCACTTCACATGCAGTGATATTTATCCTTCTTACCATGAGATCTTCGTCCACAACCTCATCATATGCCTTCAGAACCTTTTCGATAAATACCGATGCTGCCGAAGTCCTTATACCAAGATTTACCGTGGCATGAGCATGTTTCGGAACCTCTCTGCCGTAAAAATCCGTACTGATCTCGCCTTTATACGAATCGTGACCGCCCGATCGCTTAAAGCTGTTTGCATCATATCCTATATACAGAACAAGCTGATCGGTGATAAGTCTTTTTGCCACCAGATCAAGTGCGAGCTGATCTGCCATTTCTCTTACTATGATAGCCGCTTCATCCTTTTTATACTCTCTTTGCAACACCTGACCGGATGACAGCGAATTGGCTGAAGGCTTAAACTGCTTAATATATTCTATGGTGCAGGGTTCCCATCCCCATGCATGATCTATCAAAAGCTCTGCATTGACTCCGAAGATCTTATATAGTGTGTCCTCATTGTATTCGGAATTCTCTGCAAGATCCCCCATTGTAAATATGCCCATTGTGGCAAGCCGTTTAGCTGTACCCGAGCCTACTCTCCAAAAATCGGTTATGGGTTTGTGCCCCCACAGTTTCTTTCTGTAACTCATCTCATCGAGTTCAGCTATCCTTACACCGTCCTTGTCTGCCGGCATCTGCTTTGCAACAATATCCATGGCAACTTTGGCAAGATACAGATTGGTCCCTATTCCTGCCGTGGCCGTTATTCCGGTATTGGACAGAACATCCTTAATAATAGTGATAGCCAGTTCGTGAGCAGTCATTTTGTATATATTGAGATAGTCCGTAACATCCATGAAGACCTCATCGCACGAATATACATGGATGTCGGCCGCAGATACATATTTAAGATATATCTTGTATATCTGCGTACTGTATTTCATGTAAAGCGCCATTCTCGGTCTTGCAGCTATATAATCCACCTTAAGCGTCGGATCGGATCTCAGTTCGTCTATGTTATATGAACCTGCCCTGAACTCTTTACCTCTCAGTTTATGCTTCCTTTCCGTGTTAACCTGCTCTACTCTCTGCACAACCTCAAACAGTCTTGCTCTGCCGGGGATGCCGAAAGATTTGAGTGAAGGAGATACGGCAAGACATATGGTCTTTTCGGTTCTTGATGCATCAGCCACTACCAGATTCGTAACAAGCGGATCCAGATTTCTGTCAATGCATTCCACCGAAGCATAAAAAGACTTAAGATCTATCGCAATGTAAGTACGTTCTCTTTCTGTATTCTCTTTTGAATAATCTGATCTCATATATTCATTATAATATCCGGATCATAAAAATTAAACTCAAAAGGAAATATTGAAATACTATAAATATCACGATCTACAGATCATGATTTATAAGGCCTGCCAGTATAGCAAACGGGAACAACATAAAACAAATACCTACCATCATCTCAGACACCTCCTGTAAAAACAACTATCTTTTTAGTTTCGTTTAAAGCTACAGGTACAACTCCTGTTGGCTTACAAACTGAGTTTAACAGTTATGGTGTCCCATTAATCTCCCTATACAAAAAGAAGACCTCACCTTTGTTACAAAGGCTTCGGTCTTCCTTGTATAGAGTATTAATGGAAAGGATAGGATTCATTTCTTTAATATATAAAGAGTATATCATCCAATTGTGTATATATTGTGTCCAAATGATTTAGATTTTGGTAATATATCTATTAAGATCAACAAAACATAAAAAAGAGGGTCAGATATTGTTCGAAGAAGAAATAAAAGAAAGCTACATACTGGTCGCTGTAAGTGACAGCACCGAAGATAACAGATCTCTTGATGAACTGGAAGCATTGCTTGAAACAGCCGGAGCCTGTTGTGTATGTAAGGTCAGCCAGCATTTAAACAATCCGGATCCCGCAACATATGTCGGAAGCGGAAAAGCCTGTGAGATAAAGGATCTCGTTCATATGCTCAATGCAACCGGTGTTGTGTGTGATGATGAACTGTCTCCCGCTCAGATCAGAAACCTCACGGATATCATCGGAGTAAAAGTCATAGACAGAACCATTCTCATTTTGGATATTTTTGCCGCCCACGCTTCTACCAATGAAGGAAAGATACAGGTAGAGATGGCTCAGCAAAAGTACAGACTCTCTCACCTTCACGGAATAGGCAAAGAGCTGTCCCGACAAGGCGGAGGCATCGGGACAAGAGGTCCCGGTGAAACAAGACTTGAATCGGACAGACGCAGGATACAAAAAAGGATCTCGATGCTATCCTCATCGATCGATCAAATGAAAAAGGTCAGAGAAACAAACAGAAAGAAAAGAAAGGATGAAGGCATTCCCGTGGTCGCAGTCATCGGGTACACAAATGCAGGCAAGTCTACGCTTCTTAACAGACTTACCGGTGCGAATGTATTGGCTCAGGACATGCTCTTTGCGACACTGGATCCTACAACACGCATATGCCGGCTGTTAAGCGGTCAGAAAGTCTTACTGACAGACACCGTAGGTTTCATAAACAAGCTTCCTCATAACCTGATCGATGCTTTCAGAAGCACACTTGAAGAAGTTAAATATGCCGATATCCTGATGCACGTTGTGGATATGTCGGATCCTGAGATTGACCTTCACATGAATATCGTATATGAAACTTTAAAAAAACTTGAGGCCGAAAATAAGCCTGTCATAACGGTAATGAATAAATCCGACAGGCTGGACGACACCAAAAAGAAAACCGGTCTTTTTACAAAAGATAAAAATGCCGTTAAAACGCTGTATGTCAGCGCCATCAACGGCGACGGCACCGACGATATCTTAGATGCGATAGAAGGTGTTCTTAAATCAGGTCAGATCCATGTGAAGCTTTCGTTTGCGTATTCACAGGGCGGTGATATCGAAGCTTTGAGAAGATCCTCACAGATAATACATGAAGAATATCGCGAAGGCGATATTTTTATAGAAGCATATATTCCCAATGCTTATCTTGGAAAATATGCAAAAAATATCATAGACAGTTAGATATTTGTCTATTGTTAAAGTATCACCATCTTTTGCCGCTGTTTCGGCTTTTGCGGCAAGTTGAGACAGTTTAACCGCTCCTATTGATCTTGAAGAACTTTTCAAAGCATGAACATATATGCCGTTTACAAGTGAGTTCACTCCTTCGGCCAGAACATCCCTGTCGGTTCACATTCTGCCGTTTCTGAAAATATAATCTATAGCTTTTGTATTCTCAAATTGAAGGTAATTCCCATAAGGCATTACGGTACATGACATCACTTTAATACCACAGGGCACCAATATCTGGTAACCTTTTGCAGACATGAAGACCGTAGGTCGTTCTTCATTGCCGTGTGAGATGTATCTTGCGGTATTATTGAGACTAAGCCACGACTTATCGTCACTTCCGAGAGCACTCAGCATCTCTTTTTTTGAAAAATCAAAATACTGCCACCAGATGTCCGACGTTGTGTGATATTGTCTTGCCACTTCCGTATTTTCACTGAGTAAGGTCTCTCCGCTTTTTGTAATAAACTTTAAAGCTCCGCTTTTTTTATCGATTCTTACGGTAAGCTTCTCAAGTCTTATTTCCACGGCATCCCTCTGATCCGCACATACCCATTTTACTTTACTGTTCACCTTTACTTCATCGGGAAGTTTTTTAAGTCTGACCTCTTCACCTTTAAAAAAACTTACCCTTACAGTCTCATCCGACAGCGGCACGATCGTCATCGTACCATAACCGCCTACTATCTCGAGCCTGTCCTTATCCCTGTTGATCCACCTTACACCATTGTTTATCTTCGAATGACCCGGTGGCTTTAACGACGTAGACTCGGGAACTGTGCCGAATTCCGACTCTGATTCAG
>CACZSE010000078.1 GCA_902783735.1 uncultured Lachnospiraceae bacterium | reverse complement strand
ACACTTCCATGTTCTGTATATTTGATCGCATTGTTTATGATATTCAGCATGATCTGACGTATCCTTATCTCATCTCCATGCAAAACAGAGGGTATCTCTTCCGATACGATATAATTAAATTCAAGATCCTTTTTCTGAGCCCTTATCCGTGTCATGTTCAAAACGTCATTTAATACACTGGCAAGTTCATAGTCCACCGGCAGTATCTCAAAATTCCCGGATTCTATCTTACTAAGATCAAGGATGTCATTTATGATCGAAAGAAGTGTATTTCCGGCGCTTTTTATCTCCAATGCATAATTTCTTGTTCTGTTTTCTTTAGTATCACGTAAGATCATCTCATCCATGCCCATGATACCGTTTAAAGGCGTTCTGATCTCATGAGACATGTTCGCTAAAAAATCATCCTTTGCTTTACTTATATGCCTTATCTCATTTGATTCCACCCTGATCCCTATGAGCTGCTTGATGGTATGTATTATGGAACAGATCATGAATCCAAAGAGACCCAATGCCATGACTGAACCGGAAAAGACTCCGTTATGCGCAAACTGATACACACCTATCTGTATGATCGCCGCGATCGCTATAAGAACAAAACCAATAGCTACAAATCTGTATTCATGGACAAGATGCTTTCTGTAGTCAAGGTATATGGTAACAAACATTACTACTATTCCCGCCAGCGCACATATAGCAGAGCTTATAAAGCTGTTTATAAGAGATACCTTCCCGGATATCCAAAGGCTCACACATATGATAGTATTTGACAGTTCAAGCATACCTACAGCAACAAATACCTTCCGGTATCTGTCTTTTTGAAGGGAATTGATAAAGATTAAAAACGGCAGCGGCATGACCATGACCATAAGAAAAGGTATGTCTGACATCACAGATATGTTTCTGGTATAAAGCTGCCTGAATATGGAATTTGACAATACCCAGCATGCACCGAGTATAACTCCCACGGATAAATGTTCCATCTCAAGATATATCTTGTGTATGAACTTATATATTACCGCAGCTGTAAGACATATTACTCCCAAGAGCAATATAGAAAGACCTACAAATAACTCAAAGCCGTAGCGTTTGAACAGATATGCAAGTATTCCGATCCTGGTTCCTATATACACCTCATAGACCATTCCGGAATTATATTCATAATGAACCCGCAGTTTTTTTCCGGCATCCGACTGATATATTGATGTCATGACATAGCATTCACCCGAACGGTCTCCAAAAAACCGGTAATCATGGGTTTTAAGCTGACCTCTCAACTCATCATCAATATATATATCCATATCCATACCGCGAAAGCACAGAACAGAGTAATCCGGGTCAAAAGTCAAAGGGAGCGTCGTTTCGACAGTTATATCACTATCGGTTCTGCCCGGTATATCAAAAGGAGTACGGGTTCCGTCAGACTCTACTTTGAACCAGTTGCTTCCCGGCAGGATATCACATATATTTCCGTTTATCGGAGTATTAAAAGGCATCATAAGTTCGGCTATAAAAATATAGCCGAAAATGAAGATCAGTGCTATTGAAAGAGCGGTCTTTATATTTTTCAAACTATCCCACCTTCTGAAGATCATTCTATCGTCGGTATGATCTTTTTGATCTCCTGTATAGCTTCATCATACAAAAAATCGTCTATATAGCCTGCTGCTTCTTTCAGTATCTCTTTCTGTGACATCCTGAAAGGATAACCTGAAAGCTTTTTTACCAGTTCTTTTGAAAGATCATCATCAAAATCATCCAGTGCGTCCAGTAACTTCCGGGCTGTCTCTTTTGCGACCTCCCCCGATATCTCACCCGGCGCTTTGCAATCTCCCAATGCATCTACAGGACTTAATCTATCCACCAGTTCCTCATATGCTTTAAGGGCTGAAAATGTATCATTGCCGATCGTAACCATATCATTATTTCGTGCAGCGGTTTCAAGGGCTTCAAAAAGCGCTCCCAACGATGAAGCACCGATCATCTTCGAATTGCTCTTCAATGCATGTACAGTGATCATGTAACTTTCAATATCTGCATTGTCCAGATACTGCTCTATATTTTTTCTGTTCTTTTCGTAACCATCATAAAAACGTTTTATTGCTGACAGATATCTGTCCTGCCCTCCCGTATATCCCAGGGCTGAATCTATGTCGAGTCCTATATCACTTAACCATGTAAGATCTTTGTTCATTTATTTTTCATAGCCTCATTTTATTTAACAGTCCGCTCCTACCCCAGCACATCCACTATCTTTGCTATCAGTTCGGATTTTTTGGCAGGCTTAACAACATACCCCTGAGGTTTAAGTTCTATAAGAGCATTTATAACTATGTTCTTCTCGGAAAGACCGGTAAGAAAGATGACCGGTATATCTCGATATTCAACCGATTCATGCAGTTCTCTGATAACCTGAGGGCCGTCCATATCCGGCATGATATAGTCAAGAAGGATCAGATCCGGCTTCCTCTTTGAAAGAAACTTAAAGGCTGCTTCTCCCGATTTTACCGGTGTCACATTATAAAACTCTTCAAGTTGCTCCTTAATGTTTATTAACTGTTCGGTATCATCATCTACCACAAGTATCTGTTTTCTTCTGAATCTGGAATCTGTCCTTTCATTTACATATTCTCTGAAAGCGGACATTTCATTTTCTCTCTTCTGTTCGATCTTTTCCTCTATTTCGGTAAGCTTTTCATATAAGGCAAAAAGCGAAACCGGTCTTGACAGGAAAAGTACTCTGCTCAGTTCCGAGTGTTTGATGAAGATCCTTTCATCTTCATCATTTGCTATGACTATGACCATACAAAGCCCTCTGAGTGTCGCATCACGAAGCACATCATAAGCTTTTACTGTATCGGCGGACTCATCTCCGAGACATATTATGACTATCTTTGGCAGCTCAGCCAGAATGATATCAAATACCGCTTTTTTTGTCGGTCCGCATTTCACGATCATATATCCTCTGTCTTTTTCAAGACGTTCCGATATATCCGATGCAACCTTTCTGTTTTTTCCGGTTATAAGAACTTTTAGCTTCATGCAAACTCCCTTATCTGTCAGATCATCGTTGTAAGAGTGTATAGTATCACAAATTTATACTAACAAAAAACAGCACGAAGAATCTCTTCCTCGTGCTGAACGGTCGTTTTTTATGTCTAAACGGTCAGTATATTATTT
>CACZSE010000077.1 GCA_902783735.1 uncultured Lachnospiraceae bacterium | reverse complement strand
TATTTAGCATAGACCACATCTTCGCCCGACTCCAGTTTATCAAGGAGCTTTCCCACTTCATTTGCAGGAGTCTGCCCATCATCATCAAGACATACCAGTATATCTCCGGACACATATCGAAATCCGGCCATAAGCGCAGCATGCTGGCCGAAATTTCTAGCAAGATCTATGCCTGTGATGTTCGAATTGTTATCTGCCAGATCTCTGATAACTCCGAATGTATTGTCATCCGATGCATCATTTACCAGTATGATCTCATATTCGTATCTGTCTTTCATGCCAAGCATGGTGGTCTGTATTTCTTCCACAACCTTGGGTAAGGTCTGTTCACTTTTGTAACACGGTATGCAAAAGCTGATCTTTTTCATAGTTTCATCTTACGTCTTTTACCATGTATACGTAGAAGACAGGATTGTCTTCTTCATCTTTGATCGTATCCATGATCTTGACACCTTCTCTTTTTTCTTTCGTGATGAATTCCCATTCGTCGGTATCCGCATAAAAGCTTTGTTTGTAAGTGTCAAGCGGACTTAATGCCGCCCAACCGCCGGCTAACTGGGTGTTACCTTTTTTATATTTTACCGATGTAAATATCTGCTCAGTGTAATTTACCGTGGAATAAACATCCAGAAGATAATATGTTCTGGGGTTTTCCGAAGTATAGGTGTAAAGCAGATCTTCTTCTTTGTTATATTGTTCCCTGAGTATTGACTTATCACGCACATCCCTTACCGCTCCCGGCATGAATAATGCATTTATAAGACTGCTTATAATAAACACCACTGCCAAAAGTATGGTGATCCTCTTTCTTATGATCAGGCTCGAATAATTACTCTCTGCCCATGCGACAAGAAACATACCTATGAGGATGGAGCATTCGATAAGATACAACGGATGGGCTATTCTCGCATTTATCCTGCCCCTGTAGAAGATAAATCCCCAACAGATAAATCTCATTAGTATCAAAAACGGAAGCGAATAAGCCCACTTGATATCCTTTGTATATACTGCTGCAATGATCGCAAGAATATAGAGTGTCAGTATGATCGTGTTAAACGGAACATGAAGTTTTGATCCGTCTTCCAAAAAAACACTGTCTTTATCGGTTAAAGCAACCTTTTGCGAGGGTGTTTTCCATTCAACAAGACTGAGTAACACCTCAAATACGGCGTAGCTTGCGGTTTTCTTTTTCAGTCCGTGTTCTTTTGCATAGTTTGCTATTTTTTCCATGGATACGGGATTTACGGCATATGACAGGACAAAATTATAATCTTCAAGCCTGTCATGATCCTCCCTGTCCATCATAAGACTGTCATAAAGTGCCGTATGTTCATCGTAATCCGGTACTCCGGTAAAATCATATACAGTTGTTCTTGCATCAAAGAGTTTGTTAAACTCTTTCCATTGCGGCGATCTGTATGCGTAAGCATTTACCATGAGCGATATGACTGCTCCTACAATAAGTATTGCCGTAAATGTAATATATTTTTTGCAGCTCTTCCATTCAAATCCTTCGGTGATCCACTTGCAGCCCACCACCACCGCAAGGTAGGGGCATGTCAAAAGCAGCATCTCACTTCGTAAGTTAAAGGCGATAAGTATCAAAATGATCGCTACAATGTTATCTTCAACCTCAAAGCCTTCTTTTGTAAATATCAAAAAAGCTGCGGTCGATGCCATGATCCCGCACACAACCGTATACTGGATCATGAAAAACTCCCAGAAATGCGTTGCGACTCCGAATGATGTCACACAAAAATACAGTCCGATAATGGTCAGTACTCTCCATTTTCTGTTCTTAATATTACACATGAGCAGAAACTGGGTCCTTCCGAGCATGAGAATAATGCATAACCAGATCATGCCTATCTCCAGCATTCCGAACCATGGTACATCGTGATTAATACTGTACAGGAGTTTAAAAAACCACGCCAAAGGATACAACATCTGAATATTGTGTCCATCGGGAGAACCCGTGTAGGCTCCCGAAAGAATGTCCTTTATAAGAATATCGTCATTCAGGTCATAATAAAACTTAAGGAAATGACCTGCGATACAGTACAATACGGTAGTCACGACCAACGCACATGTATACGATATCAGGGCATATAGCTCACTGTTTCTTTTTTCTTCCACTGACTGTTCTTCCCTTCAAACAAGATCCGGTTATTTAAAGAAGTTTTCAACCGTTTCACAAATGTGATCCACCTGGTCTTCCAAAAGGCCGTAATACAACGGAAGTCTGACAAGTCTCTCACTTTCGCGCGTGGTATATTTGTCTTCCCCGTGGAAACGACAGTATTTCTCGCCCGCAGGAGCACTGTGCAGCGGAACATAATGAAATACGGTCATGATCTCATTTGCCTTCATATATTCGATAAACTTCGTCCGTTCTTTTATATCCTTCAATTTGATATAGAACATATGGGCATTGTGTTTACAATACTCAGGTATGCTCTGTAATTCTATCTTTCCTTCATCGGACAGGTGTTTCAATCTTGACCTGTATGCATTCCAGCTCTTCATCCTGTCAGCGGTAATGCTATCGGCCAGTTCAAGCTGCGCCCACAGATAGGCTGCATTTAACTCGCTTGGAAGATAGCTTGAACCATAATCCTGCCATCTGTATTTATCTACCTGTCCCCTGTAATACTTACTTCTGTCAGTTCCTTTTTCTCTGAAGATCTCAGCTTTTTCGATATACTTTTCATCCTTTATGAGAATGGCGCCACCCTCACCCATGGAGAAATTCTTTGTTTCATGGAAACTATAGCATCCAAAGTCGCCTATTGCTCCCAAAGGTTTATCTTTATAGGTCGCCATTATACCCTGTGCCGCATCCTCAATGACGGTAAGATCATACCTTCTTGCTATATCCATGATGGTGTCCATCTCACAGCCTACGCCGGCATAATGAACGGGAACGATCGCTTTTGTTTTTGTGGTGATCGCATCCTCTATGAGAGTCTCATCCATGTTCATTGTATCCGGACGGATGTCAACAAAGACAACTGTTGCTCCTCTTAAAACAAATGCATCTGCCGTAGAGCAAAATGTATAGGAGGGCATTATGACCTCATCACCCGGACCGATATCCGCCAGCAGCGCCGAAAGCTCGGTAGCATGCGTGCATGATGTGGTCAGCAGAGCTTTTTTACAGCCTGTCTTTTCTTCTATCCATTCGTTACATCTTGCGGTAAACTGTCCGTCACCGCATATCTTACGAACATCGATAGCCTGTTTTATATATTCCTGCTCACGTCCCGTGAAGGGAGGAACATTAAAATTGATCATGAGTCATTTTCCTTTTTAATTCAGTTTAGACGACCATCCGTTTTATGGTCATACCTGTTTTCTATGATAACAGATTTGCAAGCATTTTTCCATCCACACAGCTATTCTGCGGTCAACCGGCCACAGTTCATCTCAGAACGGTACTTTCATCGGTTCCGGGAGCGAATTCTCTGCCGTCAAATCCAAAGCCTTCCTCCGTGTAGGCAGGATACCCGGATGCGTATTCTTTCATGAGACCTCCGTATGTATCGTAATTCAGATGAGTATTCCACGGAACGCTTCTGACAAAACGTGATCGTCCCTCTTTAGAAACATTCTTAAAGACATTTTCCGAATCGGTCCTGTTCTCAAGAAGTTCTATATATGCGCTTTGAAGATCATAAAACCATACCGTATCATCAGAGATGCTAAGCGAATGAGCCGCATCTTTGGATTTAACCAAAAGGAGCGGATTCTGCCTGTTGTTATAATATCCGTGATCGCCCATTATTATGATAGTGGTATTGTCATATGCCTCTTTTTTCTTTAAAGCATCAAATAACTCACTCATAAGGCCGATCATCGCTTCACACTCATCTTCAAAGGAAGTTTCTTCTTCGCTTATTTTTAAGTCTTTTGTGTAATAAAATGGCGGATGACTTCCGTCTATATGAATAAGTTGAAATACCTTAGCATCTTTCTGTGCCGACAGTTCATTGATCATGGACCTGAATGCCAGATTATCTTCCGTATATACCGTATAGTCTTCCGAGTCAAAGGAACAGTATTCCAGTTTAAGATTGTCCGGATAGAAGGTAAAATATCTTTTTAACGGCTGTGGAAGGTATCTGAACAATACCATTTTATAAATATATCCCGTAACCGTCTTATTGTCGGATGATACCCTCAGAAGCTTTTTTAAATTATTTATTCCGATCTCTTCGTTATTCTGCGGCACCAGCATATCGGTATATATGTCCGTTTCCCAGGCATGCGTCCTTAACCAGTTAATAAGATCCGATGTCCTGTAGGCTTCACTCAGATAATCACCGAAAAGAACATCGTTTTGATAGTCATGACCTGTTACTATCATGGGGATCGACATATCCGTAGATGTGTAGGCTCCCATTGTATCCCTGTAAAATGTAAATCCTTCAAAAAAATCTCTGTATTCGGGATTTTTCTCAATAAGCGAATAAAAAGCAC
>CACZSE010000076.1 GCA_902783735.1 uncultured Lachnospiraceae bacterium | reverse complement strand
CGGTATCGTATCCGGAATGCTCATATACAGTTTTTCATCCGGTGGGACCATAATCTCGGCTGCCGCACTTACTTTTGACATGATGAGCGTAAAGATAGCGGACAATGCCTACATGATCATATTCTTAGCCCTGCTTTGGGCTGTGGTCAGTCTTGTTTCACGATCCGGAGGAAGTCAGGCCTACGGTAAATGGGTTGAAAAGAGACTTAAGAGTAAAAAGGCGGGTGCGTTTGCAACGTCACTTTTGGGTGTTTTGATATTCATAGATGATGGTTTTAACTGTCTTACTGTCGGAACGGTTATGAGACCGATAACGGACAGATTGTGTATTTCAAGGGAAAAACTGGCATATATCATAGATGCGACAGCTGCCCCTGTATGTATTATTGCCCCGGTATCCAGCTGGGCAGTGGCAGTAGCCAGTGAAGTCAGTGAAACAAACGGGTTTAATGTTTTCCTGTCAACGATCCCTTATAATTTTTATGCCCTGATGACCATTCTCATGGTATTTTTCATATGCTTCAGCGGTCGTGATTTCGGTCCCATGAAAAAGGCGGAAGAACAGCTGCAAACATCTGATGATAACAAGAAAGATCCGACCGGACCTGAAGAGAAAAACGGTAAGGTGATCGATCTGGTCTTACCTATAGTTGTCCTTATCATATGCGCCATACTGGGTATGGCATATGTTGGAGGCTTTTTTGAGGGAGCGAGTTTCTCTGAGGCTATAGGATACAATCCTACGGCAGGACTTTCGCTGGGGGCTTTTGCAGGATTACTTACAGCATTTTTACTCTATATTCCAAGGAAGCTCATGAAACCCAAGGAGTATATCGAATGTATAGTGGGAGGAATAGGAAACATTGTTCCTCCGATGCTCATACTGATCCTTTCATGGAGCCTTGGAGGAGTATGCAGACAGCTTATCGGAACAGGGATCTTTATCTCAGGATTTGTCAGCACATCAAATCTGCCTTTGGGACTCTTACCGGTGTTGATTTTTGTGATCGCTGCTCTCATGAGTTTTTCGATGGGAACTTCATGGGGAACCTTTGGCATGCTCATTCCCATCATTACCATGATCTGCGAAGCAGACGGCGCAGGTGCTTTTCTTATTCCTGCTTTGGGAGCAACCCTGGCAGGATCCGTTTACGGTGATCATTGCTCACCCATATCCGACACCACGATACTTGCTTCTACGGGAGCGGATTGCAAACATATTCGTCATGTTGAGACTCAGCTGCCCTATGCTACACTTGTAGCTGTTGTCTGCGCGATCGGCTATCTTATTGCCGGCTTTATGAGCTCTCCGTGGACAGCCCTTTCGGTTGAGACGGTTTTACTTATATGTGCGATTCTTATTCTTAGCAGGAAATCGGCTAAAGGGAAGAAAGCATGATTTTTTCATATTTTTGTAAGTAAGCAGGTTTGCTCATTTTAATGACGGGTTGTATAATAACCTTTGTATGATGACAGTGTTTTTAGGTCGTCATAATAAGTATTTCAAAAAGGAAGACTTTGGATTCACTCATGAAAGAAAAGAAACAGAAGGATTCTGAAAGCAAAATTAAAAAAGCAAGGTCAAAACACAGACCGGCATGGGTAAAGCTTGATAATACCGCTTTACTGTTTCCGGCTATAGTTAATGAGGAGATGACCAATGTTTACAGGATAGCGGTTTCTTTAAAGGAAGAGATAGACGGAGAACTTTTGCAGAAGGCTCAGGATATGGTTTTACCTCAGTTTTTAGCTTTTCGCATGACTTTGAAAACAGGTGTTTTCTGGTATTATTTTGAAGAAAATGACAGAGAATTCCCTAAGGTTGTTGAGGAAAACAGTTATCCCGGAACATATATAAACAAGAGTCGGAACAACCACTATATGTTCCGGCTGACGTATTATAAAAAACGTATAAATCTTGAAGTGTTTCATGCGCTTACGGACGGATACGGCGGTTTGTTATTCTTAAAAGAGATCATCTATCAATACTTAAGACTTGCACATCCTCAGGAACTGAAGGATGAAAAGGACCGATTATCTCCGGGGCTTGT
>CACZSE010000075.1 GCA_902783735.1 uncultured Lachnospiraceae bacterium | reverse complement strand
CGGCGACAGGGACTGATTCCCCGGAGAGATATATGAAAGCGCTTATAGCGATGAGTGGGGGAGTGGACAGCAGTGTGGCTGCCCATCTCATGAGTGAAAGAGGATATGAATGTATCGGATGCACCATGAGACTGTATGAAAATGACATGATCGGAAAAGACATTCTTGATACCTGTTGCTCGCTTGAAAGCACGGAGGACGCACGCAGCGTCACAAAAAATATAGGTATTCCGTATCATATTTTTCATTATGAGCAATTATTTGAAAAAGAGGTCATAGAACCTTTTGTGAGAGAATATGAACTCGGAAACACACCCAATCCATGCATCGAGTGTAATCGGTGCATGAAGTTTTATCATCTGTTCAAAAAGATGGAAGAGCTGGGGTGTGAGCTTGTAGTGACAGGTCACTATGCAAGGATCTCGAAAGATGAGAAGACCGGCAGATATCTGCTCATGAAAGCTAAAGATTTTAGTAAGGATCAAAGCTATGTACTTTATTCTATGAATCAGTATCAGCTTGCGCACGTAATGTTCCCGTTGGGTGACATGGACAAGACCTTGACCAGAGAACTGGCAGGAAAACAGGGCTTTAGAAATGCAGACAAGCATGACAGTCAGGATATCTGTTTTGTTCCGGACGGCGACTATGTAGCCTTTATGGAACGATACAGAAATAAAAAATATCCGGAAGGCGATTTTATAGACAAAGAGGGTAATGTGATCGGAAGACATAAGGGATACGTACATTACACCATCGGTCAGAGAAGAGGTTTGGGAATAGCAGCCGAGCATCCGCTTTATGTAGTAGATATAAACCCAAAGACAAATACTGTTACTTTGGGGAAAAATGAAGATCTGTTTAAGACGGAGCTTGTTGCAGACAGGATAAATCTTATATCAGTCCCTCGAATAGACGGACAGATGCGAATAAAAGCCAAAATCCGATACAGACATACCGAACAGCCGGCTACAGTCATACAGCTTGATGAAGACACTATAAAGGTGGTATTTGATGAACCGCAGCGCGCCATTACCCGAGGTCAGGCGGTAGTGCTTTACGACGGCGATATAGTTGTAGGCGGAGGAACAATAATCTAGAGATTTGGAGGACATCGATAATTCGATGTCCTCTGCGTATTTTTATATGGAATGTGTTTAGCCTTAGATTGTATAATATACATATGTGATTATGTGTTTGATTATTCATGAAGGGCGGACATATGAAAAAAGAATTCGAAAATATGCCAAAGCTGGGTTTTGGTCTGATGCGACTTCCGGAAAATGATGGAAAGATAGATATCGATCATGTTTGTCGCATGGTAGATAAATATATGGAAGCGGGGTTAAACTATTTCGATACCGCATATGTTTATCATGGCGGAAAGTCCGAAGTGGCAGCCAGGGAAGCTCTGGTAAAAAGATATCCGAGAGACAGCTTTATGTTAGCTACTAAGCTTCCTGCATGGGAAATGCATGACAAGAGTGATGTTGACAGGATATTTAATGAGCAGCTGACAAGAGCCGGTGTGGATTATTTTGATTTCTATCTGCTTCATTCGATAGAGGAAGGAAACAATTACGATACTTACGTCAAGTATGACTGCTTCAATTGGGGTGTACAGAAAAAGGCAGAAGGAAAGATAAAGCATTTTGGTTTTTCATTTCACGGCAGTCCCGAGCTTCTTGAAAAGATCGTAGATGAACATCCTGAAGTCGAGTTTGTACAGATACAGCTAAATTACCTTGACAGAACAAACCCGGTAGTACGTTCGGGAGAATTGTACGATATTCT
Source organism: uncultured Lachnospiraceae bacterium (assembly GCA_902783735.1). Classification (GTDB taxonomy): domain Bacteria; phylum Bacillota; class Clostridia; order Lachnospirales; family Lachnospiraceae; genus Colinaster. The sequence continues at coordinate 12,563 of CACZSE010000075.1, read as the reverse complement.
TCAAAAGAGAGGAATTCCGATCATTGTAATGGAACCGGTAAGAGGTGGTATGCTTGCTAACATGCCTCCGGAAATTGAGAAGATGTTTAAGGAAATGAGACCGGACAGATCTGTGGCTTCGTGGGCCCTTCGTTTTGTCGGATCCCTGGATGGAGTAATGACCATTCTTTCCGGAATGTCAAACGAAGATCAGATGGATGATAACCTGAAAACCTTTACCGATTTTGAACCTCTTTCTCAGGAAGAGATGGCACTGGTCGATAAAGTGACACAAAAGCTTCTGGGCATGCCTCAGATAGGCTGTACCGCATGTAAATACTGCTGTGACGGTTGTCCCATGGGTATCAGCATCCCTGACGTATTCAGAACAATAAACACTTTGAGAAGATATCCCGATGACTGGAGATCGAAGAATTTCTATTCCGGTCTGATACAAAGAAGTGGCAGGGCAGCAGATTGTATAGCATGCGGTCAGTGTGAGGGAGTTTGTCCACAGCATCTGCCGATCATTGAATTACTTAAGGAAGCATCAGAGATATTGGATAATTGATAGTAAAAAAATAAAAGGCGGAAAATTCCGCCTTTTATTTTTTACCATTTTAAGCTTTCTTGCTCTTGTCGGTAGGCTTTACAAGTACCAGACAAAGGATGAGAGCTACTATATAAAGTGCGATCGTAAAGAAGAGCACATTCTGATATCCAACAGGATTTACCGTGATCTCATGTCCTGATGAATCCATCTTTGTGATGAATTCGCCACTGTGGTTTACGATGTATGTTGCAACCTGGTTACCTGTAAGTCCGGCAAATGCCCAGGCTGAAAGTGTGATACCGTGGATGGCACTGATAGAACCCATACCATAGTGATCTGACAAAAGTGTGGGAACGTTTGAGAATCCACCGCCGTAGCCTGCATTTACAATGAAGATAAGTGCAAGAACAAGGAAGATCAAAAGTCCGTTTCCTTCACCGTTTTTGATACCGCCTGTGATCATTACGAGTGCGGTAAATGCGATCGATAAGATGAAGATCATCTTATATATGGTATTTCTGTCTTTCATGGTATCTGCCCATGAAGAGAAACCAAGTCTGCCGCCGGCATTGAATATAGCCGAGATGGTTGAGATGATACCAACCGAAGCTGCAAGACCGATACATTTTACGATCATCTTCTCCTGAGAGATAAGAGCAAGACCACAGGTGATATTGATATAGAACATTACCCAGATGCCAACATAGTTGCTGATGGGCTTTGTCTTAAGTACTTCCATGATACCGGGTTTTGCATCCTTGCCCTGAGGCTCATGCCAGTCTGCAGGCTTTGCAAGGAGAAGGTGTCCGATGAACATCATTACAAAATAAACACAGGCAAGTATTAAGAACATCTTGTAGATGCCGCCGTCGCCGAGGTTTTCGAGCATGCTCTGCATGATAGGGCTGGCAATGGCTTTAGCAGCACCGAAGCCGGCAACCGCAAGACCTGTTGCAAGACCTTTACGATCCTGGAACCAGAGCATCAGAGTCTTAACCGGTGACAGATAACCTGTTCCCAGACCTATACCCATTATAAATCCGTAGCTGATATATATACCTACGAGAGAAACTACACTCTTGGGGTGCTGACCTCCATAGTAAATAAAGAAACCTGTAAGGGCCATACCGATCGCAAAACAGAATGTGGCGATCAAGGATGACTTATGAATATCTTTCTCAACGATGTTGCCAAGGAATGCGGCTGACATACCGAGGAAAAAGATTGCAAATGAGAATGCCCATTCGGTAGCGCCTTTAGAGAATCCGATGTAATCTGCTATCTCCTGACTGAAGATAGACCAGCAGTAGACCGTACCGATACTGCAGTGAAGAAGAAGTGCGGGAATAGCGGCACGTACCCATTTGTTGGTGCGCCATCCACCGGATTTTGTAGTTTGTTCACTCATAATACTAAGTCCTTTCTGATATCTGTATCTTACGTGATCTTTCACGCATTAAGTCCGCTAAAAAGCGGACAAAATTTCAATTTTTCCCACTTTTTACCAAATAAGAAGTATACTATGAAATCTGTCAAAAGTAAAGCGTTATATGTATATACCGCTATATACAGACAGCCCGACAACAGGATAGTTCCGGTGTCGGGCCATAAGTCTGTGAATATGTGAAATTGATTTTCACTCGTCTTTGGATCTGCATTTGCCGCATTTGGGACAAGATGCAGCTGCCGGGCATCCTATGCAATGGACGCCCTGCTTTTTTTGTTTATATATATAATGTATGGAAAGTCCGCATATGACTGCTACTATTATGATAATGATAACATCTGCAATATTTAACATATCCTACCTCAACCGGAATAAATGAACGGTTATACTGTAATATCTACATTAGCACCTTTAAAGGGCGGACTTCAATAAAAAGCTTTATTTTAGTCAAGCTTGTATTCAAGTTCCATCATACGATTTGATCTTCTGATAAGATAAACTATAACTGCTGCAAAGCAGATCACAGCGATCAATCCGCCGATAAAACCGTTTCCGAAAGACCCGGTTGTAAAGAGGGTTCCGAACTGATATACAAGGAATCCAATGGTGTAACCTGTTGCTAACTGCAGGCCTACACCGCCCCAGAACCATTTTGAACTCTGCATTTCTGAGTTCATGGCTCCGAGGGCGGCAAAGCATGGTGGTGTGTAAAGATTGAACATAAGATAGGCAAGAGCGGCTACTTTGGTGAGGCCCATTGCTGTAGCAACGGCATTGCCGCTTCCTATCAGTTCAAGTTCTTCTGTATCTATAAAGTTTGTTATGGCATACACTGTTGCAATGGTTCCGACAACATTTTCCTTGGCTATGAAGCCGGTAATGGCTGCTGCTGCGAGCTGCCAAGCCGTTATTCCTACGACGGGAATGAGAAGTACTGCAAACGGACCTGCTATACTTGCAAGGATAGAGGTGTTTTCCATACCCTCTTCAACTGCTTCAAAGCTCCAGTTAAATGACTGCATTATCTGAACTATGGTGTTGCATACAAGAATGATGGTTCCGGCTTTTACGATATAAGCCTTACCTCTTGAGAGCATTGATCCCACAGCAAGTTTGAGGCTGGGAATCTTATATTCCGGAAGCTCTATGATGAAGAATGATTTTCTGTATTTCATACCGGTCAAAGCCTTGATCAGGATAGCACCCAACAGTACAAGAGCGATACCGACAAAATACATTACAGGGCTTACCCATTTTGAATCCGGGAAGAAAGCTCCCGCAAAAAGAGCTATAACCGGTATCTTTGCACCACATGGCATAAATGTTGCGAGCATTGCCGTCGAACGGCGCTCTCTCTCATTTTTTATTGTACGGCATGCCATGATAGCGGGGATACCGCAACCGGTTCCGATGATCATGGGGATAACGGATTTACCTGAGAGACCTACCTTTTTAAATATAGGGTCAAGTACGACGGTAGCACGTGACATGTAACCGCAGTCCTCCAAAAGAGCTATAAGGAAGTACATGACCATAACAAGAGGTAAGAATCCGACAACTGCACCGACGCCGCCTATGATACCATCTACAAGTAAAGCGTAAAGAAGCGGATTAGCATCGGCTAACTTATCTCCGACAAATCCCTGGAATGTTTCGATCCATCCTACGAGGATATCTGCAAGCCATGTTCCGAGTGTTGACTGGGAAATGTAAAATACCGCCCACATGATGGCAGCAAATATGATAAGACCCGACACCGGGTGGGTCAGGATACTGTCGACTGTATCGGCTGCGGTTCTGTCTTTTGTGAAGACCTTACGCTTTTCTACTTCAGCAACAATGCTGTTTACAAAATCAAAACGCTTTCTGTCTGCTTCTTCTACTGCTGCTTTGTCATGAAGATTGATATCACCCTGAACATAAGGGGCCTTCTGACCCTTTCCCTCAAGTTCCGAAGCAGCCTTTATGACGTCCTTAAGTCCGTTTTCCGATGTGGATACGGTTTTTATTACGGGACATCCGAGCTTTTCGGACAGAAGTTTTTCATCGATCTTTGTTTCTTTCTTTTCGTTTATATCGCTTTTATTAAGAGCAACAACCACAGGGATCCCAAGCTCCAAAAGCTGAGTCGTAAAGAATAAGCTTCTGCTCAGGTTGGTTGCGTCTACTATGTTGATTATTGCATCGGGATGCTCGTTTTTTACATAACCGCTGGTTATGCTTTCTTCCGATGTAAAAGGTGACATTGAATAAGCTCCGGGAAGATCTACTGCGATAAGTTCCTTGTTGGATTCACAGTAATTCTTTTTTATGGGGCTTTCTTTTTTGTCTACGGTAACTCCGGCCCAGTTACCGATTTTTTCATTTCTTCCTGTTAAAGCGTTAAACATGGTTGTTTTTCCGCTGTTAGGGTTGCCGGTCAGTGCGATTCTCATAACTAATGTTCCCTCCTCACAAAGGCTTAGACCAGAATGGCCTGAGCAAGTTCTTTATCAATGTTGTATCTGGCATCTTTAATGGAAACCACCAGATTGTTTTTTTTGTCTACTACCGTGATCTTTTCACCGCTGTAGCAACCCAATGAAAACAAAAACGACTGCATTTCATCGTCGTTAGTACAGATGCTGTTTATCACATATTCTTTTTGAAGTTCAGCTTCGTTCAGACTCATTTTTTTCTCCTTCCGTCAGTTTGTCGCGACTAACTTTAGGTTAGCATTAACTAACCAATACTTATTTTATACAGTATATTCCAATTGTCAACTGTTTTTTGTTTGACACTCATTATTTATTGTGTTAATTTATAGGAGCAAGCGAACGAAGAGATTTGTTCTTATGCAAATATATAGAATTTTATAAGTTGATCACTTTATAATCGTTTTCTGAATATCATCTTGTGAAACAGTCAATATTGTACGTGACGGTATATTTTGCATAGCGGGTCCGGTTTGCTCGTAAATTAAGCATCGGTTGTGGAAGGCTCCACGTCGGTGAACAAAGCAGAAAAACAGTTAATCAGGATGATGTAAGAACATCATATTGGTTAACTGTTTTTATTTGATACGAACTTACGGGTGGGTATATGGATATCGAAAAACAGAAAAGAGCACCGCTATATGAGGCGCTCGAGAGTTTTAAGAAAAAAAGAGTGGTACCTTTTGATGTACCCGGACATAAACGTGGAAGAGGAAATCCGGAGCTTGTTGAGCTTTTGGGTGAAAAATGCGTCGGCCTGGATGTAAATTCCATGAAACCGCTTGATAACCTCTGTCATCCCGTCAGTGTCATAAGACAGGCTGAAGATCTTACGGCGGACGCCTTTGGAGCGGAGCATGCATTTTTAATGGTAGGAGGAACAACATCTGCTGTGCAGAGCATGATCCTTTCCTGTTGCAAGCCCGGCGAAGAGATCATTCTTCCCAGAAATGTACATAAGAGTGCGATAAATGCATTGGTCTTATGCGGCGCGATACCGGTTTATGTGGAACCGAAGACCGAGCCGCGCATAGGCATAGCACTGGGCATAGAAGTAGAAGCAATGGAACAGACCATGAAGGAGCATCCGCATGCGAAGGCCGTACTGATAAATAACCCTACTTATTATGGTATATGTTCGGATCTGAAGAGACTTACACAACTGGCACACAATTATAATATGAAGATGCTGGTTGATGAAGCTCACGGAACGCATCTGTATTTCGGTGAGGGACTTCCGATCGATGCCATGAGGGCAGGAGCCGATATGTCAGCGATTTCCATGCATAAATCCGGAGGAAGTCTTACACAGAGTTCCATCCTGCTTACTAACAACGGAGTGAATGCGGATTATGTCAGACAGATCGTCAATCTTACCCAGACTACCAGTGCATCCTATCTGTTGCTCTCAAGTCTGGACATATCCAGAAGAAACCTTGCGCTCAGAGGCAAAGAATCTTTTGAAAAGGTTATAAGAATGGCTCAGTATGCAAGGACCGAGATCAATGCCATCGGCGGTTACTATGCATACGGTACGGAACTGGTAAACGGCACAAGCGTATTCGGATATGATGTTACAAAGTTGTCTGTATATACCCAGGGAATAGGACTTACCGGTATAGAAGTATATGATCTGTTAAGAGATGAATACGATATACAGATCGAGTTCGGAGACATCGGCAACATACTGGCCTACATCTCCATCGGAGACAGACTGCGTGATATAGAACGCCTTGTGAATGCGCTCGCAGACATAAAAAGACTTTATGAAAAGGAACAGCTCCCGACTATTTCGGGGGATTATATACAGCCTCAGGTTGTCGTATCCCCCCAGATGGCATTTTACAGTGAAAAGAAATCGGTACCGATCCGCGAATCTATCGGACAGATCTGTGCCGAGTTTATCATGTGCTATCCTCCGGGCATACCCATTCTTGCACCCGGTGAAAGGATAACCGGCGATATAGTGGACTACATCCTTTATGCAAAAGAAAAAGGCTGTTCACTGCAAGGTACCGAGGATCTTGAGGCGGAGCATTTAAATGTGCTTGACGGCATGATCAGATGATGTATCTTTGACCGGACGAACAACGGTCGGAAAGGCTTATGATATGGAACTATGGTTTTCTGAAAGACATACAAATAACGTGCAGCTTTCCATAAGAACAAATAAAGAACTCTTCAGCGGAGCCAGTGACTATCAGAGATTTGATGTTATGGAGACACCGGAGTTCGGAAAGGTTCTTATCTCAGACGGAGAGATAGTGTTCTCCGAAGCCGATGAGTTCATATACGATGAGATGGTGACACATGTACCCATGGCAGTGCACCCCGATGTCAAAAAGGTTTTGATATTCGGAGGAGGCGACGGAGGAGTTGCCACCTGCTTTTCCCAATATCCCGAGATAGAGAGTATAGATCTTGTTGAGCCTGATGAGATGATGGTTGAAGTCTGCAAGAAGTATTTCCCGGAACAGACTGCGGGATTAAATGACCCGAGAGTTCATATATACTATATGGAAGGACTTCATTTTTTGAGAAATGTTCAAAATGAATATGACATCATCGTAAATGACTCCACCGATCCTTTCGGTCATGAGGAAGGCCTGTTTACAAAGGAGTTTTACGGAAGCTGTTATAAGGCTTTAAAGGATGACGGTATCATGGTATATCAGCATGGAAGTCCTTTCTTCGACGAGGATGAGGAAGCCTGCAGGAGTATGCACAGAAAGGTAGTAAAGAGCTTTCCTGTAAGCCGTGTATACCAGGCACACATTGCAACATGTCCGGCAGGATACTGGCTCTTTGGATTTGCTTCCAAGAAATATCATCCTTTGGATGATCTTGATGAAAAGCGCTGGAAGGAAAGACACATAAAAACATGGTATTATACTGTAAATCTTCATAAGGGAGCATTCATGCTTCCAAAGTACGTTGAAGACCTGTTAGAGGAGGAGGAAGACAGATAATGGCTAGAGTAATGATCATAGGTTGCGGCGGAGTTGCATCGGTAGCGATACATAAATGCTGTCAGAACAGTGAAGTTTTTGACGAGATCATGATCGCAAGCAGAACGGTTTCAAAGTGCGATGCGCTTAAAAAGAAGCTTGAACCTGTTACAAAAACAAAGATCACAACGGCTAAAGTGGATGCCGACAACACAGAGGAACTCATAACCCTGATAAATGACTATAAGCCCGATGCAGTCTTAAATCTGGCATTGCCCTATCAGGACCTTACCATCATGGATGCCTGTCTTGCCTGCAAGGTACCCTATATAGATACTGCAAATTATGAGGCAGAAGATACCTCCGATCCAAAGTGGAGAGCAGTATATGAGAAACGCTGTAAGGAGCTTGGATTCAGTGCTTATTTCGACTATTCATGGCAGTGGGCATATATGGACAGATTTAAGGAGGCGGGTATCACCGGTATATTGGGTACAGGATTTGATCCCGGTGTAACATCGGTATTTACCGCATATGCTTTAAAACACTATTTTGACGAGATCCATACCATAGATATACTTGATTGCAACGGCGGCGATCACGGATATCCGTTTGCCACCAATTTTAATCCCGAAATAAATCTGAGGGAGGTTTCTGCTCCGGGTTCTTACTGGGAGGACGGACACTGGATCGAAGTTCCGGCTATGTCAATAAAGAGAGAATACGATTTCGACGGTGTCGGAAAGAAGGATATGTATCTTTTGCATCACGAGGAGATCGAATCGCTGGCAAAGAACATTCCGGGTGTAAAGAGGATCAGATTTTTTATGACATTCGGACAGAGTTACCTTACTCACATGAATTGTCTTGAAAACGTTGGAATGCTCTCGACCGAGCCGATAGAGTTTCAGGGGCAGCAGATAGTTCCGATACAGTTTTTGAAGGCTCTTCTTCCCGATCCCGCCTCTTTGGGACCGCGTACGGTCGGAAAGACAAATATCGGATGCATATACACAGGCATAAAAGACGGAAAAGAAAAGAGCATATATATATATAATGTTTGTGACCATCAGGAATGTTATAAAGAGGTAGAGTCACAGGCTATATCATATACGACCGGTGTACCGGCCATGATCGGGACCATGATGGTAGTAAAGGGATTATGGAACAGACCGGGAGTATATACGGTAGAAGAATTTGATCCGGATCCGTACATGGAAGCTCTGAATAAATGGGGACTTCCATGGCAGGTTGTAGAAAATCCTGTTCTTGTAGACTGATCTGCCTATAGATCCGGGTGCGGGAGAGCATTATGCGTATACAAGATCTGCCGACCCCATGCTATGTCATAGATGAGGGAAGGCTTGAAGAAAATCTGAAGATTCTAAGATCGGTCCAGGACCGTACAGGTGCTAAGATACTGCTTGCTCAAAAGTGCTTTTCGGCTTTTTGCGAGTATGAACTGATCGGACGATACATAAGCGGCACTACTGCCAGCGGACTGTATGAAGCAAGGCTTGGTCATGAAGAGATGCAAAAGGAGAACCATGTATATTCTCCTGCATACAGACCTCAGGATATGGAAGAACTGATGAGGATATGCGATCATATCATATTTAATTCAAAGTCCCAGCTTCTAAAATATGCTCCCATGGCGGAGAAAGTATATAAAGAGACCGGTAAGCGTCCGTCTTTGGGTGTCAGGATCAATCCGGAGTGTTCGACTCAAAAGGATCATGCTATTTACGATCCGTGTTCGCCGGGATCACGCATGGGAATACGCAGTATGGATATGGATGAAGAGATCCTATCGAATATTGACGGTATTCATTTTCACACACTCTGTGAGCAGGATTCCGATGATCTTGAGACAACGCTTAAAGCGGTTGAAGAAAAGTTTTCAGACTGTCTGCACCGTGTGAAATGGCTAAATATGGGTGGAGGACATCATATCACAAGAAAAGGATATGATATAGAAAGACTCATCAGACTGATAGATCATATGAAGGATACCTATGATCTGGAAATATACTTAGAGCCGGGAGAAGCTGTCGCGTTAAATGCCGGTTACAATGTCACGACAGTCCTGGATATTGTGGAAAACGATATAAAGACTCTTATTCTTGATACATCTGCAGCATGTCACATGCCGGACGTTTTGGAGATGCCTTACAGACCGCCTTTAAAGGACAGTGACGAACCGGGAAAGAAACCATTTACTTACAGACTTTCCTGCAACACCTGTCTGGCAGGTGATGTGGTAGGTGACTATTCCTTTGACAGAGAGATAAAAACAGGCGACAGGCTTTACTTTGAAGACATGGCCATATATTCCATGGTAAAAAACAATACATTTAACGGGATCCCGCTTCCTGCAATAGCTGTTATGGATAAAAACGGAGATTGTAAGATAGTTAAAGAATTTGATTATACGGATTTCAAAAACAGACTGAGTTAAGATGATACTAAAAAGTTACCCTGCTGAGGACGGTTTTTCCATGCCGGCCGAGTATGAAAAGCATAAAGGATGTTTCATGATATGGCCCTGGCGTCCGGGGTCATGGGGCAAAGATGCAACAGATGCAAAAAAAGCCTTTGTGCAGATAGCATCTGTCATAGCAAGATCCGAAGACCTTTATATGGCCGCAACTGAAAAAACGTATGATGAAGCATTAAAGATGTTAAACAGTTCTGTTTTTCATGACAGACTGCATCTGTTTATAGCAGATAATGATGACGCCTGGGCAAGGGATACGGGAGCTACATTTGTAGTTGACAGATCAAAGAAAACAATACGCGGCATAGACTGGCAGTTTAACGCATGGGGTGGCAGTTTTGACGGATTATATGCCGACTGGGATGCAGATCAGTGTATAGCGCGTATCATATCCGATAAGATAAATGCAGATGTTTACGATGCGACCGATTTTGTCCTCGAGGGCGGATCCATACATACAGACGGAGAAGGGACTCTGATAACGACAGAAGAGTGTCTGTTAAGTAAGGGGAGAAATCCTTCACTTTCAAAAGAGCAGATCGAAGAAAAACTGAAAAAATACCTCGACGTTCACAAAGTTATCTGGATCCCCGAAGGAATATACAATGATGAGACAAACGGTCATATAGACAATATGTGTTGTTTTTGTTCGCCGGGGGAGGTGCTGCTGGCATGGACCGACGATCAAAACGACCCTCAGTATGATCGCAGTCAAAGGGCATATGAAGTACTGAGTAATACAACGGATGCACAAGGAAGAAATATAAAGATTCACAAGCTTCTCATACCTCAAAAACCGGTTTGCATCACTAAAGACGATCTGGATAATTATGTGTTTGAAGAGGGAGAAGATGAGCGGGAATGCGGCGAACGTCTTGCAGCCAGCTATGTGAATTTCTATATAGCAAATGAACATGTTCTTGTTCCGCAGTTTCATGATATAAATGATGAAAACGCACTAAAAGTCATCCAAGGCTGCTTTCCGACAAGAAAGGTTGTGGGCATAGATGCTCTTGCTGTCTTAAAGGGCGGTGGGAACATACATTGTATCACACAGCAGATACCATTTACATATTAAAAACTTATGGATAAGCGTTAATAAAATCCACAAGATCTTTGCGGAGAATTGATATGAGAAAAGTTAAAGTTGCTGCAGTTCAGATGAGTTGCAGCCGTGATATCAATGAAAATATAAATAAAGCGGCCGTTATGATACGTGATGCCGCTAAGCATGGGGCACAGATCATACTTCTTCCGGAATTATTTGAAAGACAGTACTTCTGCCAGGAAAGACAATACGAGTATTATTCATTTGCTAAGACAATAGATGAAAATGATGCTTTGAAGGCACTCATACCACTGGCAAAGGAATTGAAGGTAGTTCTTCCGGTAAGTATATATGAACGCGATAAAAATCAGTTATTCAATACTGTTGTGATAATAGATGCTGACGGAAAAGTATTGGGAAAATACAGAAAGACACATATACCGGATGATCATTTCTATCAGGAGAAATTCTATTTCACTCCCGGAGATACGGGATTTAAAGTGTGGAAAACAGCTTACGGATGCATTGGCGTAGGAATATGCTGGGATCAGTGGTTTCCCGAGACTGCCAGATCCATGGCGCTTATGGGAGCAGAGATATTGATGTATCCTACGGCGATCGGAAGCGAACCTATACTTGATCTGGATTCGAGCGGACATTGGAGAAGAGCGATGCAGGGACACAGTGCTTCAAATCTTATGCCGGTTATTGCGGCTAACAGGATAGGTCTTGAAGAGGTCGAACCCGACAAGAAAAACGGTGGACAGAGATCTTCGTTACTTTTCTACGGCAGCTCGTTTATTACCGATAACACCGGAGAGATCATAGCCGATGCGGACAGACAAACGGAGCAGATCATATATGCGGAATTTGATCTGGATCAGTTGGATGAGGATCGCCTTTCATGGGGGATATTCAGAGACAGACGTCCTCAAATGTACAAGAATATATGTGAATAAAACTAAAGCCAAAGGCCTGAAGACCTTTGGCTTATTAATTTAACCGGAGTTTTTCATCCTATACTTATTTTCGTACATAAGCTCATCGGCACGTTTGAAGATGGAAGCGAAATCATCATCAAGAGTCCTGTCGTATTCAGCCATGCCTGAAGCTATGGATATGCGCTCCGTCAGAGGAACTGCGTCACCTTTGATCTTAAGAGCCTCCATGTGTTCACGCATGTGATTTAAGAGCTCATGCCTGTTAGTATAATCATCATTTTGGGCTACGGTAACAAATTCATCTCCGCCTATTCTGAACACGGGGCTTCTTTTAAATGTATTACAAATGAGCCTGCATGAATTTTTGATATATGCATCACCTTTTTCGTGACCATACATATCATTGACCATTTTCAGATTATTTATATCAAAATAGATAACCGCAAAAGGTTTATTCTCACCTTCGATAAAGTCAGCTTCAAGATTTTTGAGATATTTTTCGTAGGCACTTCTGTTCTTTACACGGGTAAGTGCATCCTGATCCATAAGTTCGGACAACATGGAATTTAACTCTGTCAATTGCAGGTTGCGTTTGAAGAACATTAAAATACGGTTTATCCTGTTGTTGAACAGGTACAGGTCCGATTCCAATATAGAATTCAAGGCATCGCCAAAT
>CACZSE010000074.1 GCA_902783735.1 uncultured Lachnospiraceae bacterium | reverse complement strand
GAACTTCCCTGTTCTCAATTTTTGAAACTAACGGAGGAAAAGACAAATGACTACTTTGAAAGTACAAAAAAGAGACATGGAAACAAAAGCAAAGGCATTAAGAAAAGAAGGCTTTGTAACAGGCAACCTCTTTGGAAAAGAGATCAAGGGTTCCATACCGCTTAAGATCGAGAAGAAGGATGCTGAGCAGCTTCTTAAAAAATGCTTAAAAGGAAGCCAGCTTTTCGTAGAGCTGGATGGCAAAAAGTATGATGTTCTGCTTAAGGAGATTGATTTTGATCACATCAAGAAACAGATCCTTGAGTTGGACTTCCAGGCACTGGTAAAGGGTGAGGTCGTTCATTCTGTTGCTGAGATAGTTCTTCATAATAAAGACAAAGTTGTTGAAGGCATACTGGAACAGCTCCTTAATGAAGTATCATATAAGGCATTGCCGGAGGCATTGGTTGACAGGATAGATGTAGATTGCAGCAATCTAAGATTAGGTGATACATTAAAGGTAGCCGATCTTGATATCGCAAAGCATAAGGATATAACACTTATCACGGATATTGAAACACCGGTTGTCAGTGTAGTGGCCGCTCATAACGCTCAAACAGAGACACCCGATGAAGAAACTGCCGAAGAAACGGAAGAAAAGTAATAAATATGAGTATTTAAAGACCTGTTATCGCATGATAATAGGTCTTTTTTGTTTGTCTTGCAATATGCTATTATTAATATGTTGTTCGAAATATATCAGTAGGAGCGGATCATATGATAGCATTAATAGTTGCATATGCAAAAAACAGGGTTATAGGAAATAAAGGGCAGATCCCCTGGCGTATAAAGGGTGAACAGAAGCGGTTTAAAGAGCTTACCACGGGAAATGTAGTTGTCATGGGACGTCGTTCCTATGAAGAGATAGGCAGACCTCTTCCAAACAGGATGACATATGTAATAAGCAGCACAAAGAATTTTGATGAAGATGGAGTAAAGACTGTAGGATCCTTACAGGAAGCTATCGATCATGCTGCAAAAGAAGACGAGAAGCTTCTTTTACAAAATGAGATATCAAAAGCAAGAGACATATATATTTCCGGCGGAGCCAGACTCTATGAAGAGGCTGTAGATATAGCGGACGTCATGTTCAATACAGAAATTGATGCCGAAATAGAAGGTGATACTTTTTTTCCGGTATTTGATAAAAAAGATTATGTCAAAACCGTGGAAAAATGTGTGGAGGGAGATATTCCGTATAAATACGTGACATACACGAGGATTAAATATCCCAGGAAGTGTCCCTGTTGTAACGAAGGTATCATAAATGAGCCGTATGATATATGTGATATATGCGGATGGGAAGATGACAGAGTACAAAACAATGACAGAGAGTTTGCCGGAGGAGCAAACAGCCTTTCTCTGACAGATCATTGTAAAGAGTACTTCAAAGATAAAAAGATCAGGTATTATCCCGTAAAAGAGCTTGATGATACGGGACTTGTAACGACCGTATATACTACAAAGACAGACAGTGCATGGAAATACGGTAAGGACGGTGCTTTCCAAAACTGTATCAGGCTGGCTTCCACACTTGGCATAAATCCGCAGGATATGGTCATGTTAAATCAGACCCATACTGATGGGATCAGGGTCATAACACGCAAAGAAGGCGGTGAGATGGTCATCCGTCCAATGGAAAAAGACGGGTACGATGGCATGATAACCAATGAAAAGGGTATGCTTTTATGCACAGTTGAGGCAGATTGTGTTCCCGTATTTCTGACAGATCCCGTAAAAGAAGCTGTTGGAATGGTACACAGCGGATGGAAGGGAACTTCAAAGCAGATAGCGGTAAATGCGGTAAAGCTCATGATGGAACGGTACGGAAGTGATCCTAAGGATATACTGATCGGGATCGGACCATGTATATGTGTGGACTGCTATGAAGTATCCAATGAGCTTAGAGATGAATTTGCCGATATGTACGATGAATCCGACCTTGAAGAGATATTTGTGAACCCCCATGAGCCGGACAAATATAATCTGGATCTTAAAAAGGCGATCCGCATATCTCTGATAAAAGCAGGAGTTATCAAAGAACATATTTTTGACACAAACAGATGTACAAAAGAAGACGAAGAGTTGTGCTCATGGCGAAGAGATAATCCTGTCATGAAGAGTATGCTGACGGGGATAATGTTAAAACAGCACGAAAAAACTTGACATAATCGTATAATTTGATAAACTACTGTTTATCTTTATCGGGTAATCCCGATAGTTTTGTAAAGTATGGAAGATAATTAAGAAAGACAAGGAGAGGATTATGAAAAAGTTAGTATCAATCATGGTCACAATGGTAATGATGACTGTCATGCTGACAGGATGTGGCGGTTCTTCATCGGATTCGGTTATTAAATTCGGTACAAATGCCGAGTTTCCTCCGTTTGAGTATGTTACGGCAGCCGGAGTTTTAGGTGAGTTTGACGGAATTGACATGGCCATTGCCAAAGAGATCGGTGTTCAGACAGGTATGGAAGTAACCATGGAGAATATGGAATTCGATTCGCTTCTCATCGCTATTGAGAACGGACAGATCGATGCAGCCATCGCCGGCATGACTATCGATCCCGAAAGAGCTGAATCCGTAGATTTTTCTCACCCCTATTATACTGCTACACAGGTTATGATCGTAGACCAGAACTCTGATATCAAGACAGCAGCAGATATGGCCGATAAGAAGATCGTTGTTATCCAGGGATATACAGGTGAACTCTGTGTACAGGATCTTGGATATGATTATGAAGCATTCAAAAAAGGAACAGAAGCAATTCTTGAGCTCAACAACGGAAAATGTGATGTTGTAGTTCTTGATTCGGCAACGGCCAAGAAATATGTTAAGGACAACCCGAACCTCAAGATCGTGGAGGATCCTTCGGCATTTGAAGCAGAAGAGTACGGTATAGCTGTAAAGAAGGGTAATACGGAGCTTCTTAACAAGATCAATACCGTTATCGATAAGATGCTTGCAGACGGAACCATTTCAGAGCTCGGTGCAAAGTATTCTGAGAATGAATAATATTTGATCGAAACAACAAATTAAGAATTTACGCACAATAAGCAGCCTTTAGTCATGACAGGGCTGCTTTTTGTGTATTATAATTGTTTTTGAAAATACAGTTCTTCAAAGGAAAAACAGTATGAGCAAAACGGAAGATTATTCATTTTACAACAGATTCTATAGAATAGGCAGAAGGACACTAAGCAGGATCGTGTCTAAGAAGCTTTGTTTTTCCGGAGATCCGATCCCGCAGACAGAGGGACCAAGATTTATTTTGTGCAATCATAACACAGATTATGATTTTTTTCTGCTGGCTTTAGTGTCAGCTCAGCCTATGGACTTTGTGGCAACGGAAAGCATAATGAGAATGGGACCGGTAGCAAAATGGGCAGCTTTAAAACTAAAACCTATACTTCATGATAAAGGCAGCAAAGGAATTGTTACACTGAAGGCCATAACAAAAAGGTTAAAACAGGGACGAAGCGTGGCATTATTTCCTGAGGGGAATCGTTCATTTGACGGAAGGACAGGTAAAATATCGGATTCAATAGGTAAGATCGCTACAATTACCGGGGCTACAATCATTATATACAGATTGAACGGAGGATATCTCACAACCCCGAGATGGGGGAAAGGCATAAGAAAAGGCAAAATGCAGGGAAAGGTCGTAAGGATGCTTTCTTACGATGATCTTTTAGTCATGTCTGATGAAGAGATCCAAAAGACAATTGAAGAAGGGCTTTATACGGATGCATATGAGGAACAGACTGCTGTCCCCATAAGATATAAAAACTCAAGAAGGGCCGAATACCTTGAGACTCTTTTGTTTATCTGCCCGGCCTGTGGATCGATAGGAACACTTTCTTCAAGAAAGAATAAATGCAGCTGCTCCTGCGGTTATGAGATGGTGATGGATGAATACGGATATCTTACAGACAGTAACAATGAAAGAGTATCCATCACAGAGAATTTTGATAAACAAAAAGAACTCCTTCAAAAAAAGCTTTTATCGGAAAATGAAGGTCCTATGTGGCAGGATGAGGTAACAGTTACGTTGTTAAATCCCGAACATGAGATATCAGAAGAGAAAAAAAGCACTCTTTATGCATACCGGGACAGTATCCTGGTAGGAGAAGAGCGCCTTGATATCTCACATATAAGCAGTATTGATATTGTTCAGAGGAACAGGCTGAGCATCCATGTAGAAGGTTGGTCACAGCACTACGAGATACTGGGAAGTAAAACCTTCAATGCCGTTAAGTACCTGCTTTGGTTCGAAAGATCTTACTCCTGAAAAGAATAAGGTTTAAGACTATAAACAGACCAATAAATATGTTAAGGCATAAATATGGATGAACAGGTGCTAAGGTAGCAAGGATCATGATGGGAAAACCGAAAACTATTGCCGGGAAGTTCTGATATACCATATTATCGGCAGCGGGAGTTTTGAATTCACGGTCAACTTCCCTGAGTAAGATCGTACCTGTTCCGGCTGTTCCGGTCAGCATGCCGTACATCATGAGAAACTGTTCTCTTTTATATTCCGGAAACAGCTTATCAGCTACAATGTGATTATATATAAATGTGATGATGAGACCTAAAACACCCATAATCAACAGAATCACCCAGTAGTTTAAAAGGACGTTTATCCTTATCGCAGCGATACCGGCAACAACCATAAGATCGAAGAAAAAGTTGCTGATCCTGGTCATAAGGAAATCACTGATATAAACTCTGTGGATAACGCCGCGTTTGGTAAGCTTTCCTATAATGGTCTTCATGACAGTAGCAATGATAACACCCAATAAAAAGTTAAAGCCGAAGATAACGGAACGCATTCCGGGAATGAGCATGCTTAAGTATTTCATGACAAGATAAGTTATAAGGTAGGCTGATGTTGTAAAAGAAAGCTGAATGGTGATCTTATCCATGCTCTCCTGCATGGGAATTTCGTTTCTTCCCTGTATTTCATTAAAGGCAATGACATTGTTTCCTTCTTTTTTCTGTGACAAAACTCCCTTTTTCTTTAGTATATTCAGATATATTACTCCACCGATACTTGCACTTAAAAACCCAAGAGCGGCTATTGAGAGTCCGAAACTCTTTCCACCGATAAAACCATAATCGGATTCATAAATATTTCCATAGTTGAGTGCCTGACCGGTGCCCTGTCCGTATCCGAAGGGGAGTAAAAGGCCGGCTGCCTTAAAGAATCCGGGTGCTATCAAAGCTGCAAGAATGGAAACAGAGAGTCCGAATACTCCCTGTAAAAGATAAGTTGAAACTGTAGTGAGACCGGTATTGAAGATTTCAGATAAACGTTTTTTTGAAGCCTTTATCTGCTGAGACTTAAACGCGGTTGCAATAAAACCGAGAGCCAGAGAATGGTAGGTTATGATCTCCAGATTTGCGCTTCCGTTTGTTCCGAAGAAATATGTTTCAAGCATTTCCTGTCCAAAGATAAGCTTATAAATGAATGAAATTACCAACAGGATAAGGCCGCCTAAAACGGATGCCGGAATCAGTGAGTTGTGTAACGGTTTGATCATTCGTTTTAAGGTATTGGCAGTTATGACAGCCAATAAAAGCACTGCAACAAGTAAAAATCCACCCCATACACTGTAATCTGCAAAATTCTCCATAATTTTCCCAGCTTTCATGTTTTTCTTTGATTATACACTAATCGGAAAAAAGATGCACAGGAATGTCATATATAAATACAGTAAAGATTTATGGTTGACTTATATAACGGCTGACAAATTGTGCATATTGTCATTTTGAGTGATATAATTAATGAAACAGTTTTTATTGTAGGAATGTAAATACGGAGGTTGTCTTAGGGTATGCAAAAAAAGATCGGTAAGGTAAAAAGTAAGATCGCGGGAGGTATGGTCATTGTTCTGACGACAGTCATGTCAGTTACAACATTACCTCCTTTTTCGTTTGCTTCATATGCTGAAACAGCAGCAGAAGAAACAGAGTCAACAGGTAATGAAAATGAAGAAGTTTTTTCGGATGATGAAAATGAGGTCATTTTGGAAGAAACCGTTTCAGAAAACTGCGTATCTGATAACAGCATTTCCGACAACAGTGTCAGTGAAAATGAGACCGTTCCGGTTAAGGATGATCAGGGAAAGACCGATCCGTATGAAGGCTTTGGTTTATATTTTCCTACGCAGGAAGAGATAATGAATTCACGTTTTGGGGGACCGTATGATTCGGAGCCCGCAGGTGGAGAGTCGATATTATCGGATCATGTTATGGCGACGACTTCGGCAAATATCAAGAATTACGCCATAAGCATAGATTCCGAACTGGATTCATCGAGAATACCCGATAACAGTTATTACGCAGCCACTCCAAAGGTAGTTACATTTATCGATCATAAAAACTGCATTAATGTGGCTTATCCGTCGGGCAGCAGTACCATTGTACAAAAATACAATCCTTCAAACATGAAGCTTATCGAAAAGGTAACTTTAAAGTCGGGTTATGGCCTGTTTGGAAGCATTACCTGTGATGACAGCGGAAACTATTATGTGGCAAGAGGTAAATCGGGGTCATCTACGGATAAGACCATGAGTGTGGCAAAATATAACTACTCGGGTAATCTGTTGGCAGAACTGACTCTTATGGGTAAGGAAACAAATCCTTACAGCGGTGATGATTGGGGAACAAAGGAACCGTTTCATGCCGGAAACTGTGCTATCGCGGTAAAAAACGGAATAGTTGCCGTCAACTACGGAAGATTAATGTTTAACGGTCATCAGTCAAATATGATGATCTATGCCAACAGCTCTGACTTAAGCAGAGTATATGCAAACACGGCCTATACCAGCCATTCATTTGACCAGAGGTTATATCCTTTTAAAAACGGCGGATTTATCGCTCTAAATCAGGGAGATGCATACGATCGAGGCTTCCATATCACAAAGATATCGGAATTTCAGAATGAAAGCGGATTCTGGCTTTCGTCGGATGACGACTTTTATACCTTCAATTTCAGAGAAGGAGCCGCAAGAAGCTACGGATACAATGAGACATTTGCGCAGTTAGGAGGCTGGGCAGAGCTGGAAAACGGATATGTTTTTGCCGGCAGTTCCGAAAGAAAGCTTTCTCTTGCGGAAGCACCCAGCAGCGGATATCTGGGACACAATGCCGCAAGGGATCTGTTCATACAGATATTTAAAGATAACTTTTATAACATTTCCGACATAAAGGACAAGTATGCAGTAGCCGGAGTTACACGAACTCCTGAAGATAAAAGACCTTCAAACCCTCAGACAAATCTGTTCTTAACGGGAGGGGAAGTAAACTACGGGATTATCTGGCTGACTTCCTACGACAGTTCAAGCTATGCCGCAAATCCGAAGGTTGTTTCCATAGGTGATAACAGGTTCGGTGTTCTTTGGGAAAAACGATCGTATGATTCATATAATAACGAAAACGCTGTAACGTATTTTACCGTAATGAACTCGGACGGAAGTGTGGAGAGCGGTGTAAGGAGCGTTCCTTCATGTCATCTTGCCGCAGACACGGATCCTGCAGTCTTAAACGGCATGATCTATTGGGCAACAAAGGATGAGAACGGTGCATATATCCATTGCCTTAATCCGGGGAATATCCGCATATCAAAGCAGCCCTACGTTTCACAGAAGACTCAAAATAACGACGGCAGTTTTGATCTGGAGCTTTCAATAGATGTGACGGGAGCGGAGAGTTTTACATGGACCATGAGTAAGGACGGAGTAACATGGAGTCCCGTAACATCTGCAGAAGCCGAAGGATTCGATACAGCTAAGCTTAAGATCAAAAAATACAGTCAGGATACGCCCTTTTATCGTTGTACATTAAGGGATTCGATAGGATATGAGGTTATCAGTGATACGGCCTACGATATATTGAAGAACGCCGAGGATGTATACTGCAAGCTGGGTTCAAAAGTCAGATTTTCCGTCAGGACCATAGGTGTTTCAAAATACCAGTGGTTTTGTTCTTCAAACGGAAGTAAATGGGAAGAGATAAAGCCTGATGTTTCAAACGGGGCAAATACATCAGATCTTACCCTTACAGCGGATGAGAATACGTTCAAATTAAAGTATAGGTGCGAGCTTAAGGATCTTTCCGGTTCAGTCAAGCGAAGTGCTGCGGTAAAAGCCAGGACCACACTTGAGATCATCACTCAGCCAAAAGATGTTGTTGAGATAAAAGGAACCACAGTACCTGTAAGTATAGAAGCAAAGGGAGACGGTCTTACCTATCAGTGGTATGTGGCTGATAGTCCGGCGGGCCCGTGGAAAGCTTCAACCTATAAGGGAAATAAGACAGCGACTTTAAACATTATAATAGATGAAAAGTCAATAGATAAGGTGTTTAAGTGTACTGTTAAGGATAAATACGGAAATCTTGCTGACAGCAATGTCATAAATGTTCACGAAAAATCAACCATAGTCTTTGAAAAACATACCATGACCCTTGTTTCAAGAGAGGGTTCAAAAGGTACCGTCGCTGTAAGGTTTATTGGTGTGGACTATAACATGAGCTCTCTGATATGGAGCAGTTCGGATACAACGGTAGCCACGGTGGACGGTAACGGTGTTGTCACCGCAAAAACCGATATTACCGAGTCGAAGACAGTAAACATAAGCGCAAAGACAAAAGACGGTCTTTATGGTGACACATGTGTCGTAACAGTTAACCCGATCCCTACGGTTCAATCGCCTGTTTCGAATATCGCGCAGGGAACTGTATCAGGCGGAACACGTATATTACTTAAGACCGATACCGTCGGAGCAGCAATATATTATACGACAGACAAGAGTAAGCCTTCAAAAAACAGTACTCTGTATACCGACGCCATTACGATAGATAAAGATACCGTTATAAGAGCTATAGCCGTTAAGGAGGGTTATAAAGACAGTCCTGAATCAACCTTTAACTACTATATAGCAAATAACTGGGGTGACATAGAAAGTCAAAAGGCAAAAGACTACTGGAAAAAAGCATCGGCCGTTCCCGAGGATATATGGTATTTATTTGATGATGCAACCGTAGTATATAAGGATGCACCAAACAGTGTTCATACAGCGGTTTTCAGTGATAAAAGCATTACATTTTCAGATCGCATAAAGGTATTTTACGGAACCGACAGACTTTGGGAGAACAGGGACTATACGGTTACATATGCAAACAATAAAGCAGCGGCTGATGTATCCTACGGCAAAAAAGCCCCGAAGGTCATCATAAAGGGCAAGGGGAATTATACAAAGACAGCCGAGTTTACATTTACGATAAAACCTCAGGATCTGAATAACGCTTCTCTTGTTTCGGAAAACGATCTTGCTGTCAAAGCTGCAACTGCTCTTGGCAGCATAAAGCCGGTTCTTACAATGGAAGGGAAAAAGCTTTCATTAAATAAAGACTATTATTTAACATATACTTTAAGGCCAAATG
The DNA here is from genome assembly GCA_902783735.1 of uncultured Lachnospiraceae bacterium. GTDB lineage: Bacteria > Bacillota > Clostridia > Lachnospirales > Lachnospiraceae > Colinaster. Next base: position 749 of record CACZSE010000074.1, on the reverse strand, counting down.
GAGAACTGCTTTCTGCCAAGACCAAAACACAGGCCGGCAGTGAATATGAGATCACAATAGGTGCAAAAGGAAATTATACCGGTGTATTTGAAAAAAAGATCCTGGTAAGAGCTATAGATCCCAAAGCGGAAGGTATTGTATCTATGAGCAGCGTAAAGGTTATCGTTCCAAAGCTCATATGGAATGGAAGCCCTTATAAACTGACTGATCTCTTTGACAATGCTTCCGGTAAGGATGCATTGTGTAAAGTTATGAACGGAAAAACGCAGCTTATTTACGGTACAGACTTTACGGTTGATGATATGTCACTCACTGATACCGGAAAATATTCTGTTTCCGTACATGGCTTGAACGGTTCGGGAACAGTCTATGCAGGTGACAAGACCTTTAATGTAGAGATAACAGGTATCCCGGCTTCGAAAGTAAAGGTAGCAGGACTCAGCACTGCCCCGGAATATACCGGAAATGCATTGGGAATAAATGATATCTTCAATCCGAACGACCCTTACATAAAGGCGGGAGGATATAAGCAGATAACACTATACGATGCGAACGGAAATATATTAAAACCTTCGACCGATTATGACATTGAAATGATAAACGGCGGGTATATGGGAAAGATCGAGGTGATCTTCAGTCTTAAAGGAAGATACAGCGGTAAAATAAAGAAAAACATAAATATAAAACCCGCAAACATCTCAAAAGCGACCGTAACGGTCTCTGATGCCGTATTCACAAAAGAAGGTGCG
>CACZSE010000073.1 GCA_902783735.1 uncultured Lachnospiraceae bacterium | reverse complement strand
TAGGTGTTGCGGACAAACTTGTCGGAGATGCATTCAGAAATAATGAGGGGACAAGATGGTACAATGCATGGACCAGAGTCTTACCGTGGAATGTAGATGCGCACATAGGACTGTATCTTGGAAGTGCGGGAGCGGCAAGTGCACTTGTATCACTGTATGGAGCACTTGAAGGTAAAAAGATAAGTCAGATATTTGAGTTTTTGGATTAATGACAGGGAGGAATTAAAATGAGTAAAATATATACAAGTATCGCACAGTTGGTTGGACATACACCGCTTCTTGAGTTGGTGAATTTTGAGAGTAATAACAATATTAAGGCAAAGATCCTTGGAAAACTTGAGTCCTTTAATCCTTCGGGAAGTGTTAAGGACAGAGCAGCTCTTTCTATGCTTGAGGCTGCTGAAGCATCAGGTGAATTAAAGCCCGGACAGACCGTTATAGAGACAACAAGCGGCAATACCGGAATCGCTCTGGCAGCATTTTGTGCAGCAAAAAAGCATCCGCTTATCATATATATGGAACCCGGATGCACACCTGAAAGAATACAGATCATGAAGGCATACGGAGCCGATGTAAGAGGTATAGACGATATACCTCACGCAGCCGAGATCATTAAGGAATTCGGATTTGCACCTGTTAAACTTATGGAATCTGTAGGCAACTTCGCAAAGGAACAGGGTTACTACTATGTGGCTCAGTTGTTCAATGAGAACAATCCGATCGCACATTATAAAACAACGGGTCCCGAGCTTGTTGAAGATACGGACGGAAAGATAGATATTGCCGTAATGCTTGCGGGAACTGCAGGAACGCTCGCCGGAGTGGGAACCTATCTTAAGGACAATGTACCGGGAGTTAAGATAGTGGCTGCACAGCCTACACCTGATTCACTGTCTTTTGTTCCGAACGCTCAGGCTACCATAGACGGTGTTGTCATAGTTGAAAAGGAAGACGGTGTTACACATCCATTTATAGTAAGACGTAATTTCAAATATGATGAGATGATAAATGTAAGCGGTGTGGATGCATATGCTACAGCCAGAGAAGTGGCAAAATCAGACGGTGTCTTTTTGGGAGCATCTGCGGCAGCAGCGCTCACAGCAGCTAAACAGGTAGCGCTTCGTCCTGAAAATGAAGGCAAGAACATCGTTGTTATCCTTCCCGATGACGGAATGAAGTATCTTAGCACAAATATGTACAAATGATCATGATCATCTCAAGAAGGGACAGATTATTCTGTCCCTTTTTATGTTGTTCTGATAGGTGCAGAAAAATGTGGTAGAATAGTGAATGTAACGGTCGTCAGACTAAAACGGGGAGGGAACTGAACAAATGAAAAAACTGGTATCTTTGATTATGTGTGTCGCTCTTTTTTCTGCCATGCTTACCGGGTGCGGCGGATACAGCGGAGGGAAAGTCAAAGATGGTGTATATACAAACGATGTCTTCAGATTTAAAGTCACTCCGGACGATGATATGATAGTTATGGAAGACCCGATGGAGTCGACTGATGCCGCAGTGGCATTCAGCTACTGTTATATGCAGGGAGGCAAGGATTCATTTAAGGCAGAGTATGCACTGAACAATCTGCAGGGTGGCATGGCCATTGTCAGTGAAGAAAACGTCGGAGGTTACAGTGCCGACGATTTTGTTGAAAATATTGAAGCGCAGCTTAAGGAAAAAGTATTCTGGACGTATAAGACGGAGGTCAACGAAGATGTGACCATTGACGGCACAAATTTTAGAAAACTGCTTATAGACAGTGACGGTAATCATCAGCTTTTCTTTATAAAGACATCTGAAAGCAGGATAATATTTATTTATATCGCTGTTACAAAAAATGGTGTAAAGAACGGTCTTGAAGAGAAGTACGTCAATGCAATATCGGGACTGTGACCCAAAAGATACTCAGACATGAAAACACGACTTAGGAAAGGGAAATACCAAATGAATCTGGAAAGAATGACATCAGATAAAAAAGAGATCGCAAAGATGTCCGAAATAGCTACGGCCATCATTCGTGATTACTATAACCCGATCATCGGAAAGGAACAAAACGAATATATGATAAAAATGTTCCAGACCGAAGAAGCGATCCTGGAACAGTTAGAGCATGGTTACAATTATTACTTTGTGAGAGAAGATGGAAGAGATCTGGGATTTATTGCATTCTATCCAAGGGAAAACGCTCTTTATCTTAGCAAGCTTTATTTGTTTAAGGAAGAAAGAGGCAAGGGATTCGCAAAACCTATTTTGGAGTTCCTTAAGGAAAAAGCAAAAGAATCCGGGTATAACAGGATCGAGCTCAACGTTAATAAGAACAATGATACAAGATTTATATATGAAAAGCTTGGGTTTAAGATAGCTTGGAACGAGAAAAATGATATCGGAAACGGCTTTTTCATGGACGATTATGTGTATGCGTTAGACATATGATCAGAAAGGAAAAGTTCCTCGAAGACCTGGAAAACTATTTTTGTGATCGTCCTTTAAAATACAAAGTTAACAGATCAAAAGGGTATTGATCAAAACTAACGTGAAAGAGGTTTATTATGAAAAGATTA
>CACZSE010000072.1 GCA_902783735.1 uncultured Lachnospiraceae bacterium | reverse complement strand
TCCTTCTTCTGCTGGATCGGGATCACCATGACCTGTGTGGGTGCGATAGCAGGAGGAAGTACAAGACCCGAATCGTCACCATGTACCATGATAATGGCACCGATGATTCGTGTTGACATGCCCCATGATGTCTGATGTACATACTGAAGCTTGTTCTCTTTGTCTGTATACTGTATGCCGAATGCTTCGGCAAATCCTGTTCCAAAGTTGTGACTCGTGCCTGACTGAAGAGCTTTTCCGTCATGCATGAGCGCTTCTATTGTATATGTAGCTACGGCTCCGGCAAATTTCTCCTTTTCTGTCTTACGTCCCTTTACAACCGGGATTGCAAGAACCTCTTCGCAGAAGTCTGCATATACATTAAGCATCTGTTCCGTACGTGCTACCGCATCTTCTTCCGTTGCATGCGCGGTATGTCCTTCCTGCCACAAAAATTCTCTTGAACGAAGGAATGGTCTGGTCTCTTTCTCCCAGCGGACAACAGAGCACCACTGATTGTAAACCTTGGGAAGATCCCTGTATGACTGTATATCTCCCTTATAGAAATCGCAGAAAAGTGTTTCGGAAGTGGGTCTTACACACATTCTTTCCTGAAGCGGATTCAGTCCTCCGTGAGTTACCCATGCAACCTCGGGCGCAAACCCTTCAACGTGATCCTTTTCTTTCTGAAGAAGACTCTCAGGTATGAACATGGGCATATAGACATTTTCAACACCCGTTTCCTTGAATCTTCTGTCCAACTCTCTCTGGATGTTCTCCCAGATCGCATAACCTGCCGGTTTAATGACCATGCAGCCTTTTACATTGGAATAATCGATGAGTTCTGCTTTCTTTACCACATCCGTATACCACTGTGCGAAATCCTCGCTCATGGATGTGATCGCTTCTACTAATTTCTTTTCTGCCATGTCGGCCTCCTAATTTATTATGATCGTAAATTTATAACATCATTTACTTAAGACTGTTTTACATTATACCAATAGATATCACAGGTCGCAAGTAATCATATAAGTAAAAAGAGACTTAAGGCCATCGGTCCAAGTCTCTTCTGTCTATGTAAATATCTTACGATAATTGCCGCGATCAATCGATCTTAGAATTCGCTGATCTTGTCAAATACTGACTCAGGATTTGAAGGGAACATCTGAGCTACATCGTTGATACCGTTAAATGTGATCGTGTAAGCTTCCTCACCCATCTCTTCTGTTACTGAAAGCTTGAAGGTAAGTGCCTGCCATGTTGAAGCATCAAGCAGTGTGTATGTTCCGTCACCGTTGTCTGTGATGTCACCGATGAGCATTACTGCGTGAGGATCTACATCCTGAATGTTCTCCTTCATGCAAAGGATAGCTCTTGTGTTGTCATCATTTACTACGTAGTAAACGATCTTGTTTGTATCAGTTGTTCCTGCATAAGCCTTTGTAAGTGTATTCTTGATCTCGTCGTATTTCTCGTTACCTGAGAGTACTGAGGAATCTGCTACCTTTTTATCTTCAGCTGTTGTAACCTCTGCGCTTGCATCTTCCGGAGCGCTTCCGCATCCTGTCAATGCTGCTACTGAAAGTACACATGCAACCATCACCATCATAATCTTCTTCTTCATCTTCTTTTCTCCTTTTTACTTTATATTAACATTTCATAACTACCGTTCCCGTGCACAGGTTCCTTATGTTTTTAAAGGTGATCCTGTGTGTATCGAGCATCCGATCCTTTATCATTCCTTCCGGTCTGCTGCGACCGTTTTTGGACTGCGTTTGCTCTTTACAGTTTGTATTATGAGGCATAAAAAGGCTAAAAACAAGTAGTCTAATAGACAAAAATAACAATTTCGGCTTTTAGAATTTGTGTATATTGCACAATAAAATGAGATTGAACCTCGATTTTAGACTTTTGGGGGTCCTGTTCGGATGTGTTGATTTACCGCTATTTAAGTTTACATAAATCCGCATGCATCCTGTTGCTTTGTAACAGTTCTCGTGCACTTTAATGCAAAAATAAAAAAACATATTGCTATGTTTCTTTATTTTCAAGGGAAATGTCATGACCGTTTGGCAATACGAGTCTGTAAGCCTTAAGTCTGACATTATTGATATGATTTATTGTTGAATAGGCCTTAGATCCTTCGTTTCCGTATTTTTTGTCTCCGACGATCGGACATCCCGCACCGGATAGCTGAACCCTTATCTGATGATGTCTTCCGGTTATAAGATATATATCGAGAAGCTCGGTATTCTCATCGCTGTTTATCACTTCATATTCGAGTATCGCTTTCTTTGCCCTTTTATCATTTTTATCGGCGATCCTGCTTATATTTGACGCTTCTTTAACTATAAGGTCCTCGAGCCTGCCTTTTTTGTTTATCATATGACCAAATACTTCGGCACGATAATATTTCTTTATATCTCCGTTCATCAGATGCCTGCTAAGATCGGCAGCCGTCTTTTCATCTTTCGCCATCAGGACCAGACCCTCTACCGGCTGATCGAGTCTGTTGATCACGGCGATATAAGGATTCTTTTTCTTTGTTTTATCGGCAAGGTAATTCTTTACTTCGCTTACAAGGTCTCTTTCGCCAAGTCCGGCTGTCTGTGTAGCCAGCCCCGACGGTTTATGGATCACTATATAATTGTCCGTTTCTTCTATTATTTTAAATGAAACATCCATCACTCTGTTACGTACGGTAAAAATTTGTTCTTCTTTATCATCTCGCATTTTCGGCTCATGACCATATTTATGAAATCATGAATATCAGTCAGCCTTCTGTCAAATGCCATTCCGCTCATGATCGGTTCGTCACAATGGATATCCGATCCGCAGGTAGTGGGAAAATCATATTTTAACGCATATTCGGCAGCTCTTTCATTGTACAGATCCCTGCCGTCTGTCAGTTTATTGGAACCATTGAAGACCTCTACTCCGTCGACCCATTCGGGATAAAGTTTAACCTCCGGTATATAGTCCTCCTCACGATAGGGATGAGCCTGAAACACGACTCCTCCGCTTTCATGTACCAGCTTATACTGTTCCTCCACAGTTGCATCCCTTATTTCCGGATGTTTCATGAGCCACTCCTCATCCAATCCGTATATAAGAAACTCCGGTCCGTGGTATCCCGATTCCCAGCCAAAGAAAACATCCAGATCTATTTCTTTACTGATCTCTTTAGCATCTCTGTAGCCTGTGCAATATGCATGCACCCAATCCTGCCAGGGCAGGCTTCTGTCAACCGCGGTATTTCCGTAAAAGAAATGATCGGTAACTATGATGCCTGCATAGCCCGCCTCTTTATGGGCTATGGCCATCTCCTTTCCGGTATTCTTACCGCACGCGCTACCAAGTTTCGTGTGCAGATGTGTTTCATATACATATTTTCCTGCCTCAAAACTCACAGCATCACTCCCTTTCATTCCCTTATCAGGGTTTCATCTCTTTGAGTGTCTGCATGAGTTCTATATCTGATTGCATAACCTTCATGTTTGCCGTGATCGGATCCTCTCCGGGTCTTGTAACGGTGATCTCAACAACCGTACCTTCCGGAAGTCCGCCCTTTATCACAAGCTCAATAAAACTCGCAAATTTCGGATGATTGTTCTTAAATGTGTTCAATGCAGATAAAAACTGCATCATTCCCTGTGGATTCATGGTTTATACTCCTCTTCTCTTAAATAAAGATTGTCTCAGTTTCCCTCGACAATCCTTTTTGTAAATTCAAAAACCCGCTTCACGGAATCTATGTTCATTCTCTCTCTCGGTGTGTGTATCTCAAGCAGATCGGGACCATATGAGACACAGTCAAGATCCGGTATCTTTCCGGCGAACAGTCCGCATTCAACACCGGCATGAACTGCCTCTATAACAGGTTCTTTACCGTATTGCTGCTTATAGATATTTATCATCTTATCTCTGAGAGGTGATATCTTTCTGTATTGCCAGCCGGGATAGTCTCCCGAAAGAATAAGTTTGCCGTTTGTTTCTTTACACTTGTTTCCAAGGATCTCAACCAGATCGTTTTTCTCTTTATCCAGGCTGCTTCTGACACAATAAGACATCTCGATATGGTCATCCTTTGTTTCCAGTATACCCATATTCAGAGATGTCTGAACCAG
>CACZSE010000071.1 GCA_902783735.1 uncultured Lachnospiraceae bacterium | reverse complement strand
GCCTGTCAATAAAGAATCAGGTGAGATCATATTTAATAAAGATAACATCAGCGGTATCCCTGTGATGCAGCTCAGCAGATATGCGGTGAATGCTTTGGCTGAGAACAAAAGGGTAAGCTTAGAGCTGGATATGTTTGATCAGATTGATACCGATGAATTATGTAAACTTGTTTCAAATAACAGACAGAGTGATATCTCATTGTGTGAAGCCCTGGGATTTATTATAAATGATAAGCTTGCCCGTTTTGTTGCTGACATGACGGGATATGGTGAAAAGACACAGTTAAACAGTTTAAGTGATAACGATATAAACAGGCTGGGAGAAATATTGAAGCATTTCAAGGTGGATATATTCGGAGACAGCGGGTTTAACAGGGCGCAGGTAACTCTCGGCGGAGTAGACACAACTCAGATAGATGAAAACATGCAGTCGGTCATTGTAAAAGGTCTTTATTTTGTGGGAGAGATACTTGATGTTGACGGTACCTGCGGCGGTTACAATCTTCAATGGGCATTTACTTCGGGTCACATAGCCGGTGAGAGCTTATCTTGATTTATTTCTTTGAGTTTTATGCATCGGGATGTAGCCGGAAAAAGATTATAGTATAATCGAATATATTTAAATATCTGAACATGGAGAGAACACACATGATAAAGCTTACGATTCACGAAGGTGAAAAAAAGGGAACAATAAGTCCTGAGATATACGGACATTTTTCGGAGCATCTCGGAAGATGCATATACGAAGGATTATATGTGGGAGAGGATTCTTCCATACCAAATAAAAACGGCATGAGGACCGATGTTGTAGAGGCCCTTAAGGACATGAAACTTCCGGTCTTACGCTGGCCCGGCGGTTGTTTTGCCGATGAGTATCACTGGAAAGACGGGATTGGTCCTAAGAAGGACAGAAAGCGCATGGTAAATACCAACTGGGGAGGAGTTGTTGAGGACAACAGCTTTGGTACACATGAGTATTTTGAACTGTGCGATCAGCTTGGATGCAAAACCTATATAAACGGAAATGTAGGCTCAGGTACCGTTCAGGAGATGTCTGAATGGATAGAATATATGACCTTCGAAGGTGAATCACCGCTGGCAAATGAAAGAAGAAAGAACGGTCGCGATAAGGCATGGAAGGTAGATTATTTCGGTGTCGGAAACGAAAACTGGGGATGTGGAGGAAACATGCATCCCGAATATTATGCCGATGTATACAGAAGATACCAGTCATATGTAAAGATATACGATAAGGAAAAACCGATACAGAGGATAGCCTGCGGACCAACTGATTTTGATTATGACTGGACGGATAAGCTTCTTAACAGACTCTTTACAAGATGTTTTGATCATCTTCACGGAAATGTTGAGGGTATCTCGCTACATTATTATACGCTTCCTCATGATTGGGATCATAAGGGCGATGCAACAAAATTTACCGATGAAGAGTGGTATATCACACTTTCAAAGACTCTCAAGATGGATGAGATCATTACAAAGCACAGTAATATAATGGATAAATATGATCCTAAGAAGATATTATCGCTTGTGGTAGATGAATGGGGATGCTGGTATGATGTTGAAGAGGGTACAAATCCGGGATTTTTGTATCAGCAAAATACAGTACGTGATGCCCTGGTAGCGGGAATCAACTTAAATATTTTCAACAAGCACTGCGACAGAGTTCGCATGGCAAACATTGCCCAGACGGTAAATGTACTTCAGTCTGTCATCTTAACGGAAGGACCGAAGATGGTACTTACGCCGACTTATCATGTATTCAGGATGTTTAAGTATCACCAGGGCTCAAAGCTTTTGAACAGCTTTTTAACAGGTGTTGAAGAAACAGGTATAGGTGAAGCAAAGGTTACAGAGGTTACTGAGTCCGTATCGGAAGGTGAAGACGGAATAGTTAACATAACTTTAAACAACCTCTCACTTACTGAAGAAAAAGAAGTGGAGATAGGCTTTGACAAGCTTTCACCCGAGGTGGTGGAAGCGAGCGTTGTAACAGGTCAGATGAATGATCACAACACTTTTGAGAACAGTGAAGTGGTAGTAACAAAAAAACTTGATAATATAGAAACAACGTCTAATGGCCTGAAGGTAGTGCTTCCCGCCCGTTCGGTCGTTCTTGTACGTGTAAGATAAAACCGATCTATGAGTGAAAATACGGATAAAAGTAATAAGAAGCCGTGTAAATTGTGTCTTTTAAGAGATATTGACCGGGCAGAATATGAAGCAAAGATAAAAAGAGTAATAGACCTGATGGAAAAAAATGAAAAGGTTTCCGATGCGGTATATGAAGAAAGGCTTGATGTATGTAAAAACTGT
>CACZSE010000070.1 GCA_902783735.1 uncultured Lachnospiraceae bacterium | reverse complement strand
GGATGTAGGTATATGGATCAGATGCGTACCGCATTTAAACGTTGCGGCAACAAATCCCGCATAATCGGTAACCACTCCTCCGCCTAAGGATACGATATAATCTCCTCTGGTAAACGCTTTCTTCAACAGTTCCTTATAGCAGGGTAAAAGGTCTTCCGAAGCCTTACTGACTTCACCCGGCTCTAAGATCATCTGATCGACACTGCATTCATTTGACGTAAACACATCCGAAACTTCTTTTCCGTACAATTGCCAAACGTTGGCGTCTGAAATGATACAAACCTTTTTATTTAAACATCCCACAGCGGTAAGTTCGTTAGAAAGCTGTGAAAAGCCTTGTTCGATTATAACCTCATAGTCTTTTTTTGCCGGTGCTTTTATTGTGATCCTTGACATAAACCCCTCCGTTTTATATCGAAAATATATTTATACTCGCATAAAAAAAGCTTGTCATCCGACAAGCTTTTTATGATCTTAAAGTGACGGAACTTCAAAAGAACCGCTCAGGATATCCTGAAAGTCTCCCGAGATATCCACACTTGCGGGAGTGATGATAAAAATATAATGAGATATCTTTTGAAGATTACCATGTATTGCATAACATGAACCCGAAGCAAAATCGATGATACGCTGGGCAAGATTTACTTCAAGTCCTTCCATGTTGAGAACAACGGTACGATTTGCCAAAAGAGTATCGGTTATCTCTCTTGATTCTTCAAAGCTTGTAGGCTTGATAACACAAACCTCCATGCCGTTACCGGTCTTTCTGACTCTGTTCATGTTAGGCTTAGATAAAACAGGCTTTCTTGAGCTTTCCTCAGAACCGCCTTCTGAAGATGACAATTTACTTATACGAGGCTGATCGGATTCTCTTTCATCGGGTTCATCCAGATATTCGTCATCATCGTATTCTTCACCATCGCCAAGTTTCATGGCTGATATAAAGTTATCCATAAGTCCCATAACTTACATCTCCTTACATTCCTGTATTGTAATCGCGTTCTCCGAAAATACTCGTCCCAACCCTTACATATGTGGAGCCTTCTTCGGCTGCCACCTCAAAGTCTCCGGACATACCCATCGACAAAACACTCATATCAATATTATCAATGTTTTTCCTCATTATGTCAACAGATAATTGTTTCATTTGCTTAAAATACGCCCTGTTATCTTCCGCGTTGTCGGTATAGGGTGCAACACACATAAGACCCGATACTTTTATACCTTCAAGAGTATTTATGCTTTTTAACAGTTCTTCAAGCTCGTCGGGCCTTATACCGAATTTACTCTCTTCATCTCCGATGTTTATCTCTATAAGGACCGGTATGACTCTGTTTGCTTCCAAAGCACGTTTGCTGATCTCAGAAGCAAGCTTGTAAGAATCGACACTGTGTATCATATATACCTTATCGGCTATGTATTTTACCTTATTTGTCTGAAGATGACCTATCATGTGCCATCTTATGTCTTTTGGAAGTGTGGGATATTTATCTCTTATCTCCTGAACCTTGTTCTCGCCAAAGTCACGAATGCCGGCATCATATGCTTCTTTAAGCATCTCTACGGGCTTTGTCTTGCTCACCGCAATAAGAGATGCCCCTGTACCTTCAAGTTTACTTTGTATGTTTTTTATGTTGTCAGCTATATTACTCATATATAAACTCATCCGTTTCTACCGAAGACGCATCAAGAACTATATAGTCATAAGCAACCAGTCCGTATGCGGTGTTCGATCTTATGATGCTGTATTCCTCGTTTGAATTTAATATCTCAATTTCTTTAAAATCGGCATATCCCTTATTGATGTTATATACCCCCGTCAGAGTACCCGATTTACTGATGGTGAATGTACTCTGTGAATCCGGCATGTCTATCCGGTCTCCCAGGCGCAATATGGAATCGTCCAGATATGCATTGTTTTCATCATCAACATTGTAAATGGTTACGGGGATGAATTCAGGTATCATCTGTCCGTCCTCATTATAGGTCTCTCTGAGTATACCATCATTGCCGTCGCCGCCCTTTGTCAAAAAGTCCATGGGAACTATAAAGAAGGACTTATCGCAAATGGCTGAGTTCGGAACCTTAAGCCCCGTCTCCGCATCAAGCAAAAGCTCAATATTGATATATCTGTCAAGAACGAAGGTGATCATTGAATTGGTAAAGGATAATAAAATATAATGACCGTCATCCGCACCGGTTACTTCCGTGACCTTCCCCCAAGATTCATACTGGTTCTTTAAGAACTTAACCTTGACATATTTTTCCTCAACCAGTTCTGCGGCTCTCTGTTCATCAACCTCGATCAGGATCGACCAGTTTTCGTTATCGGAAAGTTTAAATAACGGATCGCCTATGGAGACGATTTCATTATTTATGAGCTGCTGTTTGTTTTCCTCATATTTTTCCTTATCAAACCAGCTCTTTTGAGCATTCACGGGCTGTTTTGTCTCAAAGCCGTCCACCGAATATACCACCACTCCGGAAGCCGGTGAATTGCAAAGCTTTATAAGAGCACTTTGTGCCTTGAGATCTTCCATGGAATTTAAGAGATTCCTGTTTGAAAACTTTAATACGTCGCCTTCGATCGCATATTTGAATTCGTAGACCGAAGAAAAATCCTTTTCATTAAAACCCGAAGAAAAGTTGATCATCTCATTTTTCAATGACGAGAGATCTCTTTCGCTCAAAACATTCTTACCCGCATCGGAATTTTGATTTATATAGTCCTGAAGGGCTCCGGTCTCATCGATACCGCATACAAGATTTCCCGTTCCGACTTTCTCGCCTTCCGTAGCAAAATAATTTACATATCCTGCGCAGCCGGCCGTTACTACCGTCTCATCTCTTATCGCAATGCCTTCATAAATGTTTGAGACTGACAAAGAACCTGTTTTTACCTGATATCCGGTAATATGTTTGGCTCTCATGAAAGAAATGATCATGACGAAAAGGTATATCATGATAACGCTAAAGAAGATCAGGCCCATATTCAGATTGATCGTCTTTTTTATATCACTTATTTTATTGTCATGTGAATTCATATAACTTTCACCTTCAATCCACAGGTTCTAAAAAATAAGCCCCGGACATCGCCGAGGCTTTTTGCTTTTTATAATGCCACAATTACTTTTTCCTGAATAGCAGGACTCAATTCACTCTTATCTATGGATGCACTGACAATGATCCTCAGATCAAACTTGTCAGATATGTTCTCAAATCTTTCTACAATCTCTTCAAATGCTTCCGGTGTAAGTTTTGCGATCTTCATGAGACCGTCTATATACATCTGTTCTATGTCGTGATCCTGAGAAATGATACCGTAAATAAAACCTATAAATTCCGAACTGTTTTCAAAATCGTATTCTGAGACATTGATGAGTCTGACCTTGTTGTTGAGTTCAAACATATGCTTTGAACTCCTGTCCAAAAATACGATGTTACCTGATGCTTCCTTGATCTCTTCGTTGACTTTATCGAGAAGGTGTTTTGTTTTACCCTTACCCTCTTTGCCTACAATTAACTGAACCATTGGTAGCCCTCCTGTTATGTTGAATTTTGAGCAATAACCCCATATCGATATTATAGAATATCAGTACCTAAAAAACAACAGTTTTTACCTTGAATTTATCTCCGTTAAAAGTGAGATCATCTCATCATAGAGTATACTTCTCTCACTTGCATGCAATATGACCGCAATATATGGGTTGTTCGATCTGTCGATAGTCACCAGGGTAAGGCACGATCCCGCAGCAGCCGTAGTACCGGTCTTACCACCTATGACCGTAATGTTCTCGGGCGGATCGAAGGTTCCGTCATGAAACTTATTTGAGCTTTTAACTTCAATGCTTTTCTCGGCGCCGTTTTTATCGGTTATGGTCGTCGAATATTCCTTCATCTGAATGATATCCATGAAAGAAGGAAAATGTATCGCTTCATTTGTTATGAGATACATATCATATACGGTTGTATAATGATCTTCGGCAGTAAGTCCGTGAGGATTCACAAAATTACTGTTTGTGGCACCTAAAAGCTTTGCTTCGCTGTTCATCAGAGCCGAAAATTCTTCGACGGAACCCGAGATGTGTTCCGCGATGGCTATTGCAGCATCATTGGCAGACGGCAAAAGCAAGAAATGAAGAGCCTGATCCAATGTAAGTTTATCTCCGGGCTTTAACCCACAGGTAGTTGCACCGCTCTCAAGATTTAAAACATTGTCCGAGCAGATAATGGTATCTTCGGGATTTCCGTGCTTTAAAGCGCATATAGCCGTCATGACTTTGGTAAGACTTGCCGGATTCATCTGCTCATGAACCTGTTTTGCGTACAGAACTTCTTTTTTATTAACGTCAAAAAGGCCTCCCGCAGCATTTTCCTCAAGCTCAAAGCCGTCTTTTGCATGTACATCCCTGTCTGTTACGGCAAGGTTTGTAGAAAAGCCTTCTGCTCTGCTCTCAAGATTGGAAGCCGATATATCATTAGCCGTCTTGTAATCCAAAGGTATTGTACTCTTTGCACAACCGCTCAGACAACCGACAGCCAATGTGAAGATCAGTATTATACTGTATATTTTTGTTTTATGATCATTTATACATCTCACGCCACTCAAGATCTCCTCTGTCAAGAGATTTTATAAGCAATTCGGCTGTAGCAAGGTTTGTAGCCAGAGGAATATTATGAATATCGCAAAGCTTTACCACATTGTTTACATCCGGTTCGTGACTCTTGGGATTGAGCGGATCTCTAAGAAAAATAACGAGATCCATCTGATTGTGTTCTATTTGCGCCCCTATCTGCTGTTCGCCGCCTAAATGTCCGGCCAAAAACTTATGCACGTTCAGATTCGTCACTTCTTCAACAAGTCGTCCCGTGGTACCTGTTGCATAGAGATTATTCTTACTCAAAATACCTCTGTATGCTATGCAAAAATTCTGCATCAACTTCTTTTTTGCATCATGTGCGATCAGTGCAATGTTCATTTTCTTTACCCTTCTCTTTTATGAATCTTTACGACTCAATGTGTTTTTGTAGTCTGCAGTCCAACATTCAGGACTACGCCTATCCCCATATATAAACTGACCAAGCTGGTCAGTCCGTAGCTGACAAACGGGAGCGGAATACCCGTATTCGGCATTGAAGCCGTTGCCACCGCTATATTCATAAATGCCTGCAATGATATGAGTCCGGCAATACCGCTGCAAATGAGAGCTCCCATATCATCTTTTGCATATCTCGCTATCCTTAAACATTCTATAACGATAAGGATTATTAGGATGATGACCGATGCCGCACCGATAAATCCGAGTTCTTCTCCGACTATCGCATATATAAAGTCGGTCTGCGGCTCGGAGATGAAGTCACCGTTTTTTACCGATGATATCACATTGTTATTCAGGCCCTTTCCCAAAAGCTGTCCCGAACTTATCGCGATCCTTGAATTGATCTGCTGATAAGCATATGTATCGGCATATTTTTCGGGATCAAGGAAAGCAAGTATACGGTTGACCTGATAGCCTTCAAGAAAATTATTGTCATCTCTGAGTATTATCGAAAAGAATAATACAAAGGCCGGAATGCTTATTCCGAGTATCGTAAATACTATCTTATAGCTCAATCCGCCGACAAATAACATGACCGTAAACGACAATATGATCATGATTGTCGTTGAAAGATCGGGCTCTTTATATATCAGTAAAAGCGGGGCTGCAAGCAATAAAAGAGCAGCCACCAGAACCGATACCGAATTCAGATTATTCTTATTTTTCATAATAAACTGAGCAAAGAATAAAATCAACAAAATCTTTGCCAGTTCGGAGGGCTGAAACTGAAAGCCCAGATTGAGCCATCGCTTTGAACCGTTTACTTCGTTTCCGATGAATAAGACCAGTAATAACAGGACTATATTCGCACCGTATATCAGCCATCTGATATGATAAAATACAGAATAATTGACCAAAGATACAAGTATCATGACGATAACTCCCACCACGATACCGTACATCTGTCTATCCTGAACAGATTGCTTCGCACTGCCGATCACCATGTAACCGAGTACAGACAGGGCAAAAACAAACAGAACAAGTTTGAAGTTATAATTTTTCAGTTTATATTGTCTTAGCATGTTTTCTTACTATCAATTCCCG
>CACZSE010000069.1 GCA_902783735.1 uncultured Lachnospiraceae bacterium | reverse complement strand
TAGAATATCTTCCAATGTATTATTCTGTATATCTGTCTCATCCGAATTGGAACTCTGAGTATCAACGTTTCCTTCATCGTAGGTGTACGGAGTCCCGTTTGCGATGGAATCAATTCTCATATTATACTGAACAACACTGGTATATGCCGATATTTCCTGAGCATCTTCCTTGGTAAGTCCAAATGCGCCAAGGCCTTCGACTATCTTGTCAAACTGCTCTCTGACCTGATCCGTTACACCGTATTGTTCTGCTTTTTCCATGACATCGGGATATATGCGAACACCTTCTATAAGAGAATCAAGAGCTTCGGCTCTCATGCCCAGCTGCATATAATTCTCATATGATGAAACCCTTCTTTGCAGCAGCATGATAGTCTTGGATTTATCATATATCTCTTTATCCTGTTCACTAAGTTCCATCCCGTACAGATCGGAATATGCTGTTTCATAATCTGCATTGTCAAAGGCAAATCTTGCCTCTTTTTTTAGCAGATGCTCATTAAGAAATACTGCTAAAATAATAATCGCTGCAAGAATTGATAAACATAGTATAAAGGTATTTCTAACCCTTTTCTTAGGAAGCTTCTTAGACGGCTTTTCAGGTATTTCTTCCTTCTTTTCCTTCGGCTTCTTTTCTCTCTTAGGCTTTTTTGCTTTCTTAGCCTTTTTACCGTCTCCTTCGCCTTCTTCTGCATCGTCAGTTTTTTCACGAATATCCCTCTCAGTGCCTTCTGACTCAGGTTGTTCCTTATCTTCCTTACCTTTTTTCTTTTTCTTCTTTTTCTTTTTCTTCTTGCCGTCATCCTCAGCGTCAAGCTCGCTCAGTATCTTGGCATTTTCGTCGGTAACGCCGGTCTCGGCCTGCTCAGGTACGGAGATCTCATCTTCCGCTACTTCTTCGGTCAGCGCATTGAAAAGTCTGGCGAAGAACCCACCCTTGCCATCTTTTTCCTTTTTCTCTTTTACTTTTTTTTCTTTTTTCTTTTTACCCTTCTTCTCATCCTGAGCCGCATCTTCGGTCGTATCTTCATCCACATCCGGGATCTTGATCTCAGGTTCTTCAAGGGCTGACTGATCAACAGCAATATTATTGTCCGATTTATCAAGAGTTTCTTTGATATCTCGAACATCTTCATCATCTGACAGCATATCTAAAACATCGCTGATGTCGGAATCTGCCGGCGATATCTGTTCTTCCTTTGCTGAAGATTTTGCAGCATTGAGCATGGCATCTATTTCTTCTTCAGACATGCTCATATCAAGTTCTATTTCCTGTTCTGCTTCCTGTCGGGCACTGCTGATCTCTTCCCATGCAGGTTCATCTGTATTATTATTTACGATCTCAACAGTCTCTGTGATCTCAGGAGATTCTTCGGCGGTATCATCTGCAGACACTTCATCGGAAACTGCATCTAAAGCTGCCGCAACTTCCATCTCCGATTCGGTAGCCTCATCAATGATCGTTTTTTCAGGTATTTGGGCCAGTTCCTGTTCATATGCCGGATCTGAATCTTCTTTTGTCGCCCCAATCGGCTCCAACACCGGTTCCTGATCATTTACTTCGATCGGATCTTCTCCGTTCTCATTCTCCTCACGATCTTCATCGGGTACTCCGTCCGGATAAACTATCGGCTCTATTGACTTCATCAAATCATCCAGGTAATCTGTATCTACTGCCATAATGAACCTTCCTAATCAATCATTTATCAATATATTTTAACATAATACCGCTAAAACGTGAACTGTTTACTGTCATATACGGACAATCAAATTAAGCACCACTAAGTATATATCGGCTAAAAACAGCATTAGGATGATAAAAAAATACCCTGATCAAACAAATGCTGATCAGAGTATCTTTTATATTCATATAGTATATTAGTCATTATGTTATTTGAGAAGGAGCTCATCGATCATGCATACAAGATTTCCAATCTCAGGTTTCGAAAGCTGACCGTCTGCGCCAAGTGCTTCACCTTTACGTTTCATCTCTTCATTTACAAGAGATGAGAAAATAACTACAGGTATATGTCTTGTAACATCGTCCGTCTTAAGAAGCTTTGTAAGATGATGTCCGTCCATCTCCGGCATCTCAATATCTGTAATGACACAATCGATATTTTCAGCCAGGGTACCTTCCTTTTTAAATTGCATGATGGTATCATAACATTCTTTTCCGTTAGCGGTATGAATAAGTTTTGTATATCCTGCTTTTGAAAGGCTGTCAACAATAAGCTTATTCAAAAGAAGTGAATCCTCGGCAATGATGATGTGCTTCTCACTTCTGCCGGCCTTCTTGTCAAGAGCATCTATTTCTTCGATCTTCAGTCCTGTATCGGGATTGATATCGGTAACTATCTTTTCAAAATCCAAAATAATGATAAGCTTTTCATCTATCTTTATGATTCCGGTTGAAATGCCCTCATTTGTATTTGCAAATGTTGCATTGGGTTTTATGATATCAGACCATGAAACTCTGTGAATACCCAAAACCGCGTCTACATGGAATGCTATATCAAGATTATTGAAGTTTGTTATGATAAACAAACCACCGGGTTCGGAAACTCCTCTTTGAAGGCAATTTCTAAGGTCTATGGCAGTGATCATGATATCTCTGGGCATAAACAAGCCTTCTATGCTTGGATGAGCATTGGGAACGGGAGTAACAGTCTGAAAGGGAATTATCTCTTTGATCTTAGCTACGTTTATTCCATATGAATTCCCCGCAACCTGAAATTCAAGTACTTCTAGTTCATTTGTGCCGTTTTCCAACAGAATGTTTGTATCCATATGTATACCTCTCTTTTGTTCCCCCACATATATAGATATTATAACATAATTGTCACAAAATTGAAGATAAATTCTGAATGATTTACAAAAATGTTTGAGTCAAAAAAAGCAGCCTGAAAATAAGCTGCTCTTTAATCTATGAACTTCAAAAATCGAATACTGAATATCAAACTTTTTTCCTTCCAGACCTTTTTGGATAAGCCCTCGACCTATTAGTGACCATC
>CACZSE010000068.1 GCA_902783735.1 uncultured Lachnospiraceae bacterium | reverse complement strand
TTTTATGTGGTAAGGTGAATTTATGGAAAGTAATATTATTTTGAAGCACTACGGCAGACTGTACAATCCCTCGAACTGGGGCTACTATCCGGACTATATGGCTAACCGGTTCTATTACATAATCAAAGGGAATGTAATATTTAAGAACAAGCTGACATTAAAGCCCGGTTTTGTTTATCTTTTTAAATCCGATCCGGAATTTCAGGTTGTTCAGGACCCCGAGGACCCGATCGATCATATCTATTTTGATTTTATTTCTTCCGGGAATTTTGTTGATAAGGAATATATAGAAATAGACCCGAATAAATACCCGAAGCTTAAGGCACTCATCGATTGCCTGACACTTGATTATTCGTTAAATGACATCCCTCTGGATGTGGCCGAATCGTATTTAAATATCATCTTCTATGAGATCAGGGACTGCTTTGTTTCCAATCGTATATACTCCGATCTTACAACCAGGATATTCAGGTATATACACGAGAATCCCGCCAGCGATCTGACGGTTGCCGGCATTGCGGATGCACTTAACATCAATATCAATCATCTTATAAGAACCTTTAAAAAGGATACCGGCATTACTCCTCTTAAGTATATTGCTCTTATGAAATCGGAGCTTGCCATTTCCTATACCAGAAAAGGATTGGCGCTTGAAGATATTGCGGAGCTTTTGGGTTATTCCACGGTTTCGGCTCTGTCGGTAGCTTTCAAAAATGTGACTCACAAAAACCTTTCGGAATTCAGATAAAGTAAAACAGGCATCCGTCGGATGCCTGTTTTTTATGCCGCCATGCAGCTGTATCATTTACTTATAAACCTGTTTCGGATCATTCTTTACCCAGCGATTCTTTTACGATCTGTGGTACCCCGTCCTTTTTAAACTGTCCGTATACTGTCGTAGGATTGCCGTATCCTCGGTATCCGCGACGTCCGTTGTACGAGGTCTTTTCTCTTGAATCGTCTTCGCTTTCAAAGTACTCATTTTTCAATTCAATCTCAACATCATAACAGCCGTCATAAATCCCGGTCGTTCCCCATGGTGAAAAGCCGTAACCGAATGTGAAATTGATATCATCATAAAACTTTGCAACGTCTTCAGATTCAAATTTTACCTTATTGTCCGATCCGTCAGAGTTTTCAGTTCTTTCATTTTGGATCATGTCATAGTATTCCTGTTCGCTAAGGTTTGCATCTCTGTAATAAGGCGAATAGTATACCGTAACATTTGCTATATCTTCCGGCTTCGGTTCCTTTACGTCAAGCCCGAGTTCCTTTACATATTCCATGCATCTTGTCATTGACGGATAAATATTATAGGACATACTTGTTGTATATCCGTATATCCCTCCCATGCGTTTTGCGGCCAGGGCAAAGCTGACCTCGCCTATGGGCGACTCCGAAATATAATCCATATGTGTGAACTCATCAATATCCTGTGCATATCTGTTCAAAAGCTCGCGACTCTCATTCTCATTTAACTCTACGCTGTCAAGTCCGTTCGAGAAGGTATTCCATCCCTGTGCCAATTCTTCATTGGTAACTTCAAGATTCATATTCTTAACGGAATAGTAACCTTCCTTAAACTCCTTTGATGAGAAGATCTTATTCTCGATCTGAATTGCCCTCTCATCATCTGTCGGAACATATATCTTCTTGCAGACTACTTTACCCGACTTTGTTCTGAAAAATACCGTCGCTTCTTCAAAAAAGCTGTATCTTAAGTAATCTCTGTAATCCCTTCCGAAGTTCCCGGTTATTTTGCTGTCATAACTGTCCATGGAAAGTCTTACCAAATCCACGACAGGATCGATGTCCGTTATGTACATGTACTCTTCAACAAACTCATCTCCGTTCATATACGATCCGTTAGGTCCGAAGAACTGATATACATCATTATAATTATATGGATCTATCGCTACCGATTCTATACTGTCGATCGAAGGTATGTGTCTGTCCAGACCGAATATATCCTGTCTGAATGAGAAAAATATCACCACTGCCGCGATCGTGCATATTAACCAGTGCGACTTTTTTTCAATCACTGCCTTAACATCCAGATCAAATACAGCTTCTATTACCGAACTTATGATAACGGCTGCAACGATCATGACTATAACAACAACCGCAAGGAACGATCCGTCCTTATTGCCTTCATCTCCGATGTACATGGATATCAGGCCGATAGCAGCACTCGCCGGGATCGCTATCAAAAGCTTTAAAGGTGTGTGCATCCATTTGAAAGCAAGTGTCTTTGACGCTGCTTCCATTGGTCTTTTAATGTATGCAATGTATGCCAACACGAGTATCAGCGCAGCTACAACGATACTGCCGAAACAGGTCCCGAATGAAATGCTGTTATTTCTCTGATCTTCGATGATCGCTTTTATAAACTGTCCTATGGGCGATATTATCGGAATAAAGGAGCTGCTCCTGTTATAGGTAAAGTTTAAAAAACATTCCTTAAAGCCGTTTACCAGAGCTCTCATTAAAAATTCGTAAACATTCAGAACAACAAAAGCACAGGCTGCGGCAAATATGTTTCCCGTAAGAGCAACTGCCAGTATTGTAATGTGATATGTTCCAAGGAACAATATGAAGCAGTTAACAAATCCCTTTACGATCTCAAAGCATGAATAATATTTTGCGTACCCCATGGCTCCAAGCATTCCGAAGCACAACAAAGCACCTATGATATAAGTACAAATATATATGATGATACCGTTTATCCATGATACCAAAAATCTGCTGCTTTTTTTCTGAGGCATGCTCACATAAAAATCGACCTTAACTCTGTCATTCAGATAGCTGAAACCACTGTAAGCCGCCAATATCGCAAACAGGACCGATATAAAGGCTCTGTAAAAATTCATGCCAAGCAAAAAGCCGCATCTTTCACTTACCGAGATCGATAAGATCTCTTCCGCTCTTTTGCCGTACTGCATGATGATGCCGTTTTCATCTATTGAAGCCATTACTACCAAAAATAACAGCGATGAAAAGATGATAAATACAAATGCTGCCACCAGCCAAAGCCATAGTCTTCTTTTATTATCTTCTTTGAGATTAGCCAAGAATGAGTTTCTTGATGTCATAACCGACCACCTCCGTTTCACTTATAAATATCTCTTCCAGTGACAGAGGAAGCGTCTCAAAGAATACTGTTTTAACCGAACCGAAAGCATTCTGGGCTTCTTCTCTTGTCCCCCTTATGGTAAAGGTGCATAACGAACCGCTTCTGTCCACCTTTACTATATTTACCATCTGCTTTAAATTCTCTTCGTCCTGAGCCGAAGCAAATACACATTGAACCCTCTGAATATTTAACTTCATATCTTCAAGATCCTTAGATAAAAGCACGCCCCCCTTGTGCAACAGGCCGACGTGATCGCAGATATCTTCAAGCTCACGCAGATTGTGGCTTGCGATCACAGGTGTCAGACCTCTCTCATCCATTTCTTTGGCAAATATACTCTTTACCCCCTGACGCATTACCGGATCGAGTCCGTCAAACGACTCATCACAAAGCAGGTATTTTGCATTACTGCAAATGCCGAGCAGCAATGCGAGCTGCCTCTTCATACCCTTAGAATATGTGCCTATCTTTCTCTTTTCCGGTAAATTAAAGGTCGCCAGATACTCTCTGAACTTTTCCCGATCAAACTTAGGATACTGGATACTCAGATATGTCATCATATCGATCGGATTGCTGTTAGCGAAGAAATACGGTGAATCAGATATAAAAAACATATTTCTCTTCGCTTCTTCGTTGTCAAATACCCCCATATCATCAACGAAAATGTTTCCGGCATCCGGCTTGAGTATTCCTGTTATGATCCTGAGGAGTGTACTCTTTCCCGCTCCGTTGGTTCCGAGCAGTCCGAATACGATGTTCTCCCCGATATCGACTGTTATATCGTCCACAGCCTTGATATCGTCAAAAGATTTTGAAATATTCTCAATCCTTATCATGACCTTTTACTCTCCTCCCCTCTTAGATAATCCGAAATGTGATCCGTCAGTTCTTTCTCCGTAATCCCCGCATTTACGGCTGTATCACAGATCTCATCCAGCTTTTTAAATAATTCTTCCTTATACTCCCCTTTTAACGTGTTTGTATCCGAAACGAAGTTCCCCCTGCCTTTGACTGTATAAATATAGCCCTGGCGCTCCAGTTCCATGTACGCACGCTGTATGGTATTCGGATTGATCGACAGTTCCATGGCCAGCGTCCTGACCGAAGGCATCTTATCGTTCGCACCAAGCACACCGTTAAGTATCAGTAACCTGAACTTATCGACCACCTGCTCGTAGATCGGACGCGAGTCCTTATAATCTATTACGATCATGTGTCTTTCCCCCTTTCACAAAACCTGTGTTTTCCGGAAAACCTCTTAAAAACAATTAAGTGTACTAATTCAATTAGTACACTTAATATACACCCACTGTTCAATTATGTCAACACGTTTTTTAACTTTTTAAATCTTTATGCTTTAAGCTGTGCTTCAAGCGTGTTTATCTTAGATAGAAGTTGTGCAATTATCACTTCTTTATCAGACAACTTTTTATCTTTCTCAGATATTGTCTTATCACGACCGGCTAAAGCCTTCTCCTGTTTTGCCAGCACCTTTTCCTTCTCAGCCATCTGTTTCTTCATGGATTCAACAAGTGAACCCTGTGCATCAAGCTTGGCATTTATC
>CACZSE010000067.1 GCA_902783735.1 uncultured Lachnospiraceae bacterium | reverse complement strand
ACGTGTTAACCCTGTCATTACAGGAAAAGGTGACAGGCTTGTTTACCGTACATTGAAAGCGACTAAGAAGTGCGTTGTAACGGCTGTATCAGTTGACGGAAATAAGAAAGCTACAACAACCGTTATTTCCAATGGTGAAGTAACCGGACTTACGCTTAAGACAACAAAGACCATAACGGGCGCTAACGGTAATTATTCGGTTAATATAAAAGCCGGGAAGAGTATCACGATAAAACCTGTCATAACAGCGGAATATGGTGCGGATAAGACTCTTATATGGTCGAGCGACAATGATATGATCACTGTTAAAAACGGAAAGATCACAGTCGGGAAAACAGCTCCTTCAGGAACGAAAGCAGTTGTAAGCGTTAATGATCTGAATGCCAACTGTAAGCTGACTATTAATGTGACAGTACAATAAGATTTTGTAAATTCTTGCCTTATCCGAGATATTTATGTATTATTGTATTAGATTTTTAAAACTGACAACAGATAGGGGTACATATGGAAAAAAGGCGTTACAACAGAACAGAATTAAATTCAAAACTTGTTATAAAGCAGCTTGACGGTAACGGAAATAAGGAAGTATCGATCGAAGTTGTAGACATATCAAAAGGTGGCGTGGGGTTCGTTTGTACCGAACCCCTGTCAATAAGCGGTATATATGAGGGTTTCCTTACCATCTGGACCAAAGAAGTCATTCATGCATTTTTGGAGATAGTAAGAATAGAGATGCATGAGGATTACTTTGAATACGGAGCTATCTTTGTAGGTATGCCTGAAATGGACTCTAAACGAATTGAGATATATCAGCAGGTAGAAAAGCTTACAAAGGAATGATCTGACATAACATGAAATGCATACTGTTGGCCGGCGGTCGTGGAGACCGCATGTGGCCGTTATCTAGAAAAAATTATCCTAAACAGTTTATCAAGATAAAAAACAACCATTCCATATTTCAGGAGACAATAGCCAGAAATATGGCTTTTTGTGATGAGTTTATCATTATCACAAATCATGATTTTCAATCAATCATCGAGGATCAGATGAAAGCCTTTAAGGGGCTTACCTACAGATGCATTTTTGAGGAGATGGGGCATGGGACCGCACCGGCGGTTGTGCTTTCAAGTCTTCAGCTTCCTCAGTCCGAGATGATCTTTGTGGTCGCTTCCGACCAGCTCATTTCCGGTTCGGGCTATAAAAACAGCATACTTGAAGCAAAAAAACTTGCCGAAGAAGGCAATATAGTAGCTTTTGGCATGGATATAGACAGCCCCGATACCAGATACGAATATATAAGACATGAAGGCTATGATATCGTGGATTTTGTTACGGCGCCCAGTGAGCTTGAAGCTATGTCATTTAAGAGTGCCGGTAACTATTATATAAATGCCGGCATGTTCTTATACAGAAACGGTGATTTCTTAAACGGTCTTCAAAAAGACTTCCCTGACATGAATGAGCTGTGTCAGCAGGCATATACATTTAAAAACATTAAGGGGAATTATGTATATTACAGTTCGGAAGTTCTTAAGGATATACCTCATGTCAACATGGAGAGCATTCTTATCAATATAGGTGATAACTGTAAGGTGGTTCACTGTGAATTTGACTGGCAGGATGTCGGAGGACTGGACGATCTTGAAAATGTCACGCTTCAGGATGCCATGGTCAGGGGAGCTGACGGGAAGACTGATCCTGTCATCTCAAATCATTGTGTAAACACCACGGTCATTAACAGATGCGATAAAAAGCTTGTAATGGTCAATCACCTGCAGGATGTGTTGGTAGTCAATACCGATGATGCTGTATATATAGGTGAAAAGGGACAGTCGAACGATCTTAAAGAGATCATCCTGGAAAGCAGGGATCTTTGGGATTTCTTTAATAAGAGCCCTCTTTATTACAGAAAATGGGGCAGCTATGAGATCATTTGTGAAGATGTAAATGAAGGCTATCAGGTAAGAAAAGTATCGGTTCTGCCGGGAAAGACCATTTATCTTCATAAACATGCAAAAAAGACTGAAAATATAAACATAGTAAGCGGAAAATGCAAAGCCATAATCGACGGTGTTTCAAAGGTGCTTGTTCCGGGTGATATACTGAGCATTCCGGATCAGACCGAACACCAGTT
>CACZSE010000066.1 GCA_902783735.1 uncultured Lachnospiraceae bacterium | reverse complement strand
TTTTTCTTTTTGCTCATTTCCTTTATCTTACTTAAAATCTTCATTGATCTTATCCTCCACTATTCTCCCGTCTTTTATCCTTATTGTCCTTTGTGCGTTTGCAGCGATCTCATTGTCATGAGTTATCAGGATCACTGTTCTTCCCGCATCATAAAGTTCTTTTAAGATCCCCATTACTTCCACCGCAGACCCCGAATCAAGATTTCCGGTAGGTTCATCCGCCAGTATTATGGGCGGAGCCTGCGCGATGGCTCTTGCTATGGCCACTCGTTGCTGCTGCCCCCCGGACATCTCCGATGGCTTGTGGGATTTTCTCTTTCCCAGTCCCACTCTGTCAAGCGCATCATTGCTCAGCCTTTCTCTTTCTTTTTTAGGAACATCCCTGTACATGAGCGGCAATTCCACATTTTCCAAAGCAGTCAGCGACGGTATCAGATTAAAACCCTGAAATATAAATCCTATCTCCTTATTTCTGATATCCGAAAGTTCATCATCTGTCATTACCGAAACATCCTGTCCATGAAGATTGTATGTACCGCTCGTGGGTACATCCAAACAGCCTAACATGTTCATGAGCGTTGACTTTCCCGAACCCGATTGTCCGATTATAGCCACAAATTCATGTTCATCGATATCAAGGCTTACATGATCAAGGGCTCTGACTTCATTTTCCCCCGGGTTATATATCTTGCTTATATCCCGAATCTCAACCAGTTTTCCCATTTTTTCTCCTCTATTACATTTCCCGCTCCAATGTTATATGCCATATAATATTATTTTCATCACATACTATACGACGTATATTATTATTTGTCAACCATCAATCAATCATTTAATATATTCTTAATAAATTGGCTATTTTGAGCATAAAAATCCCCTTGCCACATTAATACGACTATCATCACCCGTTATTATGCCGGCAAGGGGAGGGCATTACTCTGTGATCTCGTCGGATTCTGCTTCCGGATCGTATTCGAGTATATCGCCGGGTTGGCAATTAAGCGTATCACAGATCGCTTCAAGTGTTGAAAACCTTATCGCACTAATCTTTCCGGTCTTTATTTTTGAAAGATTTACATTTGAAACACCGACTTTTTCCGAAAGCTCATTCAGAGACATCTTTCTGTCCGCCATGACTCTGTCCAGTCTTAAAACTATCTTTCCCATATCAGTTACCTCACTTACTGTCATCATTGTTCTCTCCTCCTGTTACAAACCAGTCTGCCGATTTCCCTGTGATGCAGACCATTTTTTATTTCTTCTTTCTTATAATGTCTCATCAACTTCTGTCTGAAGTACATATCCGTAATCGAGTATGCAGTAAACACTCCAGAAGATGACGCCTGATACTATTGCAGTTCCAAGTCCCGAGAGCAGACCAAGCACTATAGTCATTGCCACAAATACGGCTTTAAGTCTCTTAAGCACTTTCTCGTCAAAAGGTGTCTCGCTGTTTTTGATAAACTCAAAGGTCTTTTGTATTGTTATGAAGATTCCTGCCATGCATACGCAGATGACAGTTGCCGTTATGCAGTAGAGCGCAAACAATTCTGCGAACTTGCCCTGGGTTATGAATTTCATGCCATCAAAGTTAAAACTGAATAATCCTGTTTCAACATCAACCGCTACTTCGTCCATTGTTACAAATCCCGCGGTATCACCCACTATATTAATCTGTCTTGTAACCTGATCAAACACAAGGTTTGAATTGATCTCATCTTTTGTCGCCATCAAAGCAATCCCTGATATAAGTGTTAACACTGCTACTACAATGATCGCCACACTGAAGACCTTGCTTACTTTTCTTACAACATCACAACTCTTTTTTACATTTGCCAATTTCTGTTCCTGTTCTCTCATCACTTTTTCTCCCTTTTATCTCATACGTTTAATGGTTACTTCCTTCACGTGAATCGAACTTTGATCTTTGCCTGTCTTCGAAAACTCTTACCTCCCGGCGGTTTCAATAAAACAAGGCGTTGTATCTCGGTTCATGTGACCATAATACAACGCCTTTTAACATTTGTCAACAACTTTTTAATGTTTTTCGTTAAATTATTAATATTTTACGTTTCACCCCTGAGGCCCCGGTAAATAGCAACCCGAGGAGCAATCCGCGGTTCAGCCCTGGGAGGGAGCGGATTGAGGATCCTTCATCTTCTGTTCATACTCATCCTTTGGCATGGGTTTGGCAAAGTAATATCCCTGAATCATATCGCATCCCTGATCAGCCAAAAATTCCACCTGTTCCTTGATCTCAACACCTTCGGCAACCGTTCGCATGTTAAGATTCTTGGCAAGCCTGATCGCCTCCGATACGACTATCTGTCCTCGTCCGTTTCCTTCATCATTTCTGAAAAAGTCTGCGTCAAGCTTCAAGACATCCAGTGGCATGTCCTTAAGTGAGTTAAGCGACGAATAGCCTGCTCCAAAGTCGTCCATAGATACGGTAAAACCATATTCTTTAAGTTTCAGGATCGTCCTTATCATGGCATGCTTATCATCAAAGAAAGCACTTTCGGTAAGCTCGATCTCTATGAGATCATGAGGTGCTCCCGCATTGTCAACAATATCCCTTATCTGC
The DNA here is from genome assembly GCA_902783735.1 of uncultured Lachnospiraceae bacterium. Classification (GTDB taxonomy): domain Bacteria; phylum Bacillota; class Clostridia; order Lachnospirales; family Lachnospiraceae; genus Colinaster. The sequence continues at coordinate 1,073 of CACZSE010000066.1, read as the reverse complement.
TCGGCAAGATCATTTTCTATGAAATGCGCTCTTGAAACATTAACCGAAACGGGGACACAAGCATAACCTTCATCAAGCCATCGCTTCTGATCCTGTGATACATGCTTTAACATGTAGTGGTCGATCTCGGTAATAAATCCGTTCTTTTCAAATATAGGTATAAACTTACCCGGCGGCACCAGTCCGAAATCCGGTGAGTTCCATCTGATAAGAGCCTCTGCCCCGCGAAGTCTTCCTGTTCTCGGATCATATTTGGGCTGATAAAATACCAGAAACTCCTCATTTTCAACAGCCTTGGCCTGTCTTTCCATAACACTGTCTATCCATTTCTGTTCCTCAACCATCTTTTCATCAAAAAAGGCAATGGCCGAATCATCTTTATCGGCAAGTGTAGCTCTTGCGGTGCAGGCATTATTGTAATAGTTGTCTATATCTATATCTTTGCGTTTTACGGGCCTTGAATCTTTATTGAGCGATTCCGACACGCGATAAATACCTACATGGAAGTTAAATGTGTGATCCCTGTCTATCTTCTCAAGATCACGGATAATGCCTTTTATTCTTTCTTCAAGCCTGTCACGGTCGGTATATGTAAGCATCGCCGCAAAATTGGCAGATGCATAGTGAGCGATAAGTTCATTCTTGCCAAGCCTGCTCTGTATCAGATCATCGACCTTACGTAACATCTCTTCGCCTTCAGATACCGAGTGACATACGCAGAAGTTCCTGTAATTGACAAAGACCACATCCAAAACCGCAAATTTAGCCGAAGCATTTTTTCTCTTTTTTAATATCTGGTCGGCCTTGGTTATAAACCACATCCAGTTGTGTCTTCCGGTCACCTCGTCCATATAGAAGACTTCATTCATGCGTCTTCTGCTTTTATGAACCTTACGAACATTACCCATCATTATGATAAATACCGCAAGCAGCATAAGGACTATCGCAACGGCAAAAAATCCCATTACCACAATATCCCTGATATAGATAATAAAATGTGCTTTTCCTATGAGCCTGTCACCCGAAGACAACGTTACCGGTATCCAGAAGGGAAGTGCTATATTTCCGTGACC
>CACZSE010000065.1 GCA_902783735.1 uncultured Lachnospiraceae bacterium | reverse complement strand
GATCATGTCCTCGCCTCCCTAAACTCTTCGTTTACCGTTTGTCCGACCGGTATTTTCTGTGTCGTTATCATCTTCAGAATAATCCTTTTCATCCATGTATGAATTATTACCGGGCCGACGGACCGGATGGTTACTCCGCCGCCGGATCGGAGGCCCATATACAATTGGACCAATATTCTGTGCCGGATTAAATTCCTTATCGCATGAAGATTCTTCGTCTTCATACAGATCACTAGGAGGCCCATATACGATCGAATTCATATTGGATCCGGGTTTATAGCCAAACAGTCGCCTGATAATATTCCTGAGTATCATTTTTCTCTCTCCCTACTTAATTCATCCGCATTTACTCAAAGAAATCCCTCTGTCGCTTCCAGATTTTTCTTCCTATGATCCCGAATATCAACTCTTCGGCAGACAGGAGCATCAAATAGATCATTATCGTTATGACAGGGCGTATAAGGATCCAGAATACCCCATCTAACATAAGGAAATAACGGTAATAAATATGGCAGACAACCACATTAAACGGGATGGTAGCCAAAAGCAGCAATACAAAAATGGCGAGGCTTTCATATCTCCGTACCTTACGATAACTGTTAACGAAGATAAAAGATATGAGTATCAATATCCCTGTAAGCACCAGAGAAAAGATCAGCTCCTTTGAGCGATATTCGACCATATTCAAAAGCATATGAACAGCCCTCCTATGATAAGAATATTCATTATGATCACCAGCGGATACATAAAGCTGAAGACTTCAAATGCATAACATGCTATTATCTTCATGAGGCCTACGGGGCCTTTTTTTAATAGCTCCTTCTTCATCCGCCTGCTTCTAACAACATTCTTTGCTCTTATAAAATCATCATTCAATACATCAAGTCCCAGAATAAGGGCGATGGCGCGCTGACCGTCAAGTTTGTCAAAAAAAAGAAGGTTGAATAAACAAAGTGTTATATTTATATCTGCCCAGTGAATGAATATTTCATTCAGATTAAATATCAGGCAGGATAAGATCAGACTTATACCGGCAAACAGGATATTTGCTTCTACACCTGCGAGCATAACCTGGATCTTTTTGAAGCGCGCTCCGGGGCCTGATATACCGCTTTCATCAATAGCCGTATAAAAACCGGGTATGAGCCCCATTAAAAAACCGTATTCGTAAACGCGTCCTCCTTTACATGCGCGGCAGGCATTTGCATGGGCCAGTTCATGCAAGAATACTCCAAGCAGGATCGGTATTATCCACATCACCGCAACATAAAATACCGTGTTCTCATACAAAAGATCATCTATAAATGCGATTACTGCCGAATCCACATGGTAGATCACCTCGACGTTTAATATCATGTACGCACCTGCAACAAACACAGGGATAAACATTACCATAAGGAGCATGTTCATCATTTCAGAAAAGATCCTTTTCTTTCTGCTGTTTTTTGTCGTTACCAGAGTGATGGGTATCCCTGTGATAAACGCGTAAATAAGATAGATCACCACTTCGCCAATCCTGCTTATCCTTAATGAAAGCTGACGTACCATATTCCCGCCTCCTTTTTTGTATTATATAACTTTATTTTAATTCCCAAAAACGTCGCTTAGTGCTATAAAAGATATTTTTTGTATATAATATACAGTCAAAACGCCTGAATAAAGCCTATATCGATACGAGAACTGAGAATATTCAGTCAGATTTCATAAAAATACAGCGATATCGAAAAAGGGCGTTTTGTTCCGATAATTCGAATTTTGCCTTATTCTGCCAAATCCGCCCATGCTGTCATATCAGAAGAATCAAGTTCCAAAGTTATTATATCCCCGGTAAGGTCACTCTGCCTAAGGCAAAACTTAATCCCATGTCTGCCATCATCAGTGATATACTGCTCACTATAAGTAATGCGTGCATAGTCCGTTGGAATGATCACCTTACCACTCAGATCCACTACACCCTCATTTCCCTCCATATCTGTCACGATAGCAAAACTGTCACAGAAAATATCTGTTATATCTCTGTATATATCAAAAGCTTTTTTTACATTAACCTGCCCATCAGTATCAGCAGGCAGGCTTAGTATCAATGCCCTGCCATCTGCTACCGCAGTCACCACCTTCAACCCCTCATGCAGATCATTGATCTTATCTGCTCCTGTAAATATTTCCCTTCCCTTCCCGTTTATTATTGACCAGTTTCCGGCTTCATCAACAGTTCTTTTATATTCCTTGAACACCTCAAGCTCAGTTGTTTCACAAATATAATCTTCCAAAGCATTAAAGTATACTTCAGCCCGTCCTTCTGCATATGATCTGGCATCCCTCTCGCATTCCTGCCCGTAGTACTTGTAAAAATCGTCTTCTACGCTTGTGTAATCATAAAATTCCTTTTTCATACGTACGGCCTGATCAAAGAAGCTGTTTTTCTTAATCCT